>NZ_JBSSLX010000019.1:0-49132 GCF_053890995.1 Micromonospora sp. I033
CCGACCAGCTCCTCGACCAGGTCCTCGCAGGTGACGATGCCGGCGGTGCCGCCGTACTCGTCGACCACCACGGCCAGGTGGTGGCCTTCCCGGCGCATCTCGGTGAGCGCGGCCAGCACCCGTTTGCTGCCGGGGAGACGCTTCACCTCGCGGGTCAGCTCGCCGACCGTGGCGCGCGGGTCCCGATCCGGGCGCAGCAGCACGTCCCGCAGGTGGACGAAGCCGGCCACGTCGTCGTGGGTGCCGTCGACCACCGGGTAGCGGGTGTGCGGCTCGGCCCGGACCAGCCGCTCGGCCTCGGCCAGGGTGAGCCCGGTGGCGAGGAAGACCACCTCGGTGCGGGGCACCATCACCTCGCGGACCAGGCGCGCGCCGGCCACCAGCACCTCGTCGATGATCCGCCGCTCGTCCGCGTCGAGCAGCGTGTTGGCCGCCACCAGGTCGCGCAGCTCGGCCTCGCTGATCCGTTCCCGGCCGGCCGTCGGACTGGCCCCGAGCAGGTCGGTGACCAGGCGGGTGGCGCCGTCGGCGGCCCGCACGACGAGCCGGGCCACGCTCCGGGCCACGGGTCCTGGTTCACGTCTGGGCCGCCCCGACGAGCGTCGCCGGGGCCCGGGACCAGCTCCCTCCCGCATGACAAGGATGGTAGACAGCGCACGCCGGGCGGCTCGGGCGATGTTCGGATCTGTTCAATCATGAAGGATTGTGATGGAATAGCGGACGGCCTCACTCGCAGCCACGGCACAGCCCGCGGCCTTAGGGTGATCACGGACGGCCGCCGGGGCACGCGGCCAGGCAGGAGGACCGACGTGAAACTGCTCGTCACCGGCGGCGCCGGCTACATCGGCAGCGTGGTGACCCGGATGCTGCTGGACCACGGTCACCAGGTGACCGTCCTGGACGACCTGCGCACCGGCCACCGGGAGGCCCTCGCCCCCGAGGCGACCCACGTCGACCTGCCGATCCACGAGGCCGCCCGGGTGCTCACCCCGGAGGCCGGCTTCGACGGCGTGCTGCACTTCGCCGCCCTGATCGCCGCCGGCGAGTCGATGGTCAAGCCGGAACTCTACTGGCAGACCAACACCGTCGGCTCGCTCGCCCTGATCGACGCGGTCCGCGCCGCGCGAGTGCCCCGGCTGGTCTTCTCCTCCACCGCCGCCGTCTACGGCAACCCCACCGTGCTGCCCATCCCGGAAACCGCCGTCAAGGCCCCCACCAACACCTACGGGGCGACCAAGCTGGCCGTCGACATGGCGCTGACCTCCGAGGCGGTCGCGCACGACCTGGCCGCCGTCTCGCTGCGCTACTTCAACGTGGCCGGGGCCTACCGGCACGACGGTCGGGCCATCGGCGAGCGGCACGACCCCGAGACCCACCTCATCCCGCTCGCCCTCGACGTGGCCGCCGGCCGGCGCGACAAGCTCCAACTCTTCGGCGACGACTACCCCACCGTGGACGGCACCTGCGTCCGCGACTACATCCACGTCCAGGACCTGGCCCGCGCGCACCTGCTGGCTCTCGACGCCGCCACGGCGGGCCGGCACCGGATCTACAACCTGGGCAACGGCAACGGCTTCACCAACCGGCAGGTGATCGAGGTGGTCCGCGAGGTCACCGGGCACCCGGTGCCGGTCGAGGTGGCGCCGCGTCGCGAGGGCGACCCGGCCGAGCTGGTCGCCTCCTCGGCGCTGGCCCGCGCCGAGCTGGGCTGGGTGCCGGAGAAGCCCACCCTCGAGGACATGGTCGGCGACGCCTGGGAGTTCTACCGCATGCACATCCTGGGAAACCGGTGAGCGGCGCCGGCGACGTCGCGGCCCGCGCCACCGCCGGCTTCCGGCAGCGGTACGGCGCGGAGCCCGCGGGCCGCTGGGCGGCGCCCGGCCGGGTCAACCTGATCGGCGAGCACACCGACTACAACGACGGCTTCGTGCTGCCCTTCGCGCTGCCGCTGCGTACCGTCGTCGCCGCGGCGGTCCGGGACGACGGGCGCTGGACCGTCTGGTCCGAGCTGGACGACGAGCCGGTGGAGTTCGGGCCGGCCGAGGCCGACGAGCCCGGCCGGGTCGACGGCTGGGCCGCCTACGTGGCCGGGGTGGTCTGGGCGCTGCGCGCCGCCGGTCACGCCGTCCCCGGCGCCCGGCTGGCCATCGCCTCCGACGTGCCGGTCGGTTCCGGGCTCTCGTCGTCGGCGGCCATCGAGGCGGCGGTGCTCGCCGCCCTGGTCGAGCTGGGCGGGCTGGACCTGCCCGCCGACCGCTGGCCACGGCTCGCCCAGCGCGCCGAGAACGACTACGTCGGCGCGCCAACCGGGATCATGGACCAGTCCGCGGTGATCCGCGGCCGGTCCGGTCACGCGCTCTTCCTGGACTGCCGCACCGAGGCGGTCGAGCAGATCCCGTTCGACCTCGACGCCGCCGGGCTGGCCGTGCTGGTGGTCGACAGCCGCGCCCCGCACCGGCACGCCGACGGCGAGTACGCCGCCCGCCGCAAGTCCTGTGAGCGGGCCGCCAAGGCGCTCGGGGTGGCCGCGCTGCGCGACGTCGCCACCGCCGACCTGGACGCCGCGCTGGCCCGCCTCGACGACGCCGAGACCCGCCGCCGGGTCCGGCACGTGGTCACCGAGGACCAGCGGGTGCTCGACACGGTCGAGCTGCTGCGCGCCGGCCGGGCCCGCGACATCGGCCCGCTGCTGACCGCCTCGCACGCCTCGATGCGGGACGACTTCGAGATCACCGTGCCGGAGATCGACACCGCGGTCGAGGCGGCGCTGGCCGCCGGGGCGTACGGGGCACGGATGACCGGCGGCGGGTTCGGCGGCTGTGTGCTCGCGCTGGTCGACGCGGACGCCGCCGACGCCGTGGCGGCCGCCGTGGCAGCCGCGTACGCCGACCGCGGCTTCGCCGCGCCGGGCACCCGCACCGTCCTTCCCGCCGGCGGCGTGGCCCGCCTCGACTGAGTGCGACGAAGGGCCCCTCGTCCTGCTGACGAGGGGCCCTTCGCGACGTGCGGGTTGGGTCAGCCGGCCTCGACGATCATGCCGGCGCCGACGGTGCGGTTGGTGCTCTCGTCGATGATGACGAAGCCGCCGGTGGTGCGGTTGCGGCGGTACTCGTCCGCCAGCAGCGGCACCGTGGTGCGCAGCCGCACCCGGCCGATCTCGTTGAGCTTCAGCTCGCCGGCCGTCTCGTCGCGGTGCAGCGAGTTGATGTCCAGCCGGTAGTGCAGGCCGCGCACGATCGCCCGGGCCGAGCGGGTGGTGTGCTTGATGGCGTACTTGCCGCCGACCTGGAGGGGGCGGGTCTCGTCCATCCAGCAGATCATCGCCTCGATGTCCTGCGCGACGGTCGGGGCGTTGTTCGGCCGGCAGATCATGTCGCCGCGCGAGATGTCGATCTCGTCGGCCAGCCGGACGGTCACCGACATCGGCGGGAACGCCTCGTCCACCGGGCCGTCGGCGGTCTCCACCGCGGCGATCCGGCTGGTGAAGCCCGACGGCAGCACCATCACCTCGTCGCCGGCCTTGAGCACGCCCGAGGCCACCTGGCCCGCGTAGCCCCGGTAGTCGGTGACGGTGGTGGACTGCGGCCGGATCACGTACTGCACCGGGAAGCGGACGTCGACCAGGTTGCGGTCCGAGGCGATGTGCACCCGCTCCAGGTGGTGCAGCAGCGACGGGCCCTCGTACCACGGCATGTTGTCCGAGCGGGTGACGATGTTGTCGCCCTGCAGCGCCGAGATCGGCACCACGGTCAGGTCCGGCACGTCGAGCTTCGCGGCGAACGCGGTGAACTCGTCGGCGATCTGCTCGAACACCTCCTGCGACCAGTCGACCAGGTCCATCTTGTTCACGCAGAGGACCAGGTGCGGCACCCGCAGCAGCGAGCAGAGGAAAGCGTGCCGCCGGGACTGCTCCACCAGGCCCTTGCGCGCGTCCACCAGGATCAGCGCCAGGTCGGCGGTGGAGGCGCCGGTGACCATGTTCCGGGTGTACTGGATGTGCCCCGGGGTGTCGGCGATGATGAACTTCCGCCGCGGCGTGGCGAAGTAGCGGTACGCCACGTCGATGGTGATGCCCTGCTCCCGCTCGGCGCGCAGGCCGTCGGTGAGCAGCGCCAGGTTGGTGTACTCGTCGCCCCGGGCCGCGCTGACCGCCTCCACGGCGGCGAGCTGGTCGGTGAAGAGCGACTTGGTGTCGTACAGCAGCCGACCGATCAGGGTCGACTTGCCGTCGTCGACGCTGCCCGCGGTGGCGAACCGCAGCAGGTCCATCGGCCGGGCCGACGCGTCGGCCTCGGCCGGCGCAACAGTCTCGACGCTCATCAGAAGTAGCCCTCCCGCTTGCGGTCCTCCATGGCGGCCTCGCTGACCCGGTCGTCGCCGCGGGTCGCGCCGCGCTCGGTGATCCGCGTGGCGGCCACCTCCTCGATCACCTTCTCCACCGTGTCGGCGTCCGAGCGGACCGCCGCGGTGCAGGAGGCGTCGCCCACGGTCCGGTACCGCACCTGGGCCTTGAACGGCTGCTCACCGGCGCGGCCCCGGAAGAACTCGTTGACCGCGTAGAGCATGCCGTCGCGCTCGATCACCTCGCGCTCGTGCGCGTAGTAGATCGACGGCAGCGGGATCCGCTCCCGCGCGATGTAGTGCCAGACGTCCAGCTCGGTCCAGTTGGAGAGCGGGAACACCCGGATCGACTCGCCCGGGTGGTGCCGGCCGTTGTAGAGCGCCCACAGCTCGGGGCGCTGGTTCTTCGGGTCCCACTGGCCGAACTCGTCGCGGAAGCTGAACACCCGCTCCTTGGCCCGGGCCTTCTCCTCGTCCCGGCGGGCGCCGCCGAACAGCGCGTCGAAGCGGTGCTTCTCCACCGCGTCGAGCAGCACCGGGGTCTGGATCCGGTTGCGCATGCCGTCGGCCGACTCGCGCACCAGCCCCTTGGCCAGGGCCTCCGGCACGCTGGCCACGATGAGCTGCAGACCCAGCTCGGCGACGCGCTGGTCCCGGTATTCGAGAACCTCGGGGAAGTTGTGCCCGGTGTCGACGTGCATCACCGGGAAGGGGATGTTGGCCGGGGCGAACGCCTTCTGGGCCAACCGGAGCATCACGATCGAGTCCTTGCCGCCGGAGAAGAGCAGCACGGGGCGCTCCATCTCGGCGACGACCTCGCGCATCACGAAGATGCTCTCCGCCTCGAGCGCGTCCAGGTGGGACACCTGGTACGCCGCGGGGGCCGTCATGACACGAACTCGATTCGCTCGGATCCGCACATCGGGATTCCAGACCTTTCCGGTCGGACTCGTGAAGAAGAACGCTCAGGCTACCCGGAATGCCGCTGCAGCGCTGCAAGCAACCGGCTGGCGAGATCCTTGCGGCAGACCAGCAGGTCGGGCAGGCGTGGGTCGGCCTCGTTGTATTTCAGCGCAGATCCGTCGATCCGGGAAGCGTGCAGTCCGGTGGCCGTCGCCACAGCGACCGGAGCGGCCGAGTCCCACTCGTACTGACCGCCCGCGTGGATGTACGCGTCGACCTCGCCGGTGACCACAGCGGCGATCTTCGCGCCCGCCGAGCCCATCGGAACGAGATGCGCGCCGATGTCCTCTGCCAGATCGGACAGGAAAACCGGCGGACGGCTACGACTGGCCGCCAACCGGATGGTCCTGGCGCCGCCCGCCGTGGCGGCCTCCAGGGTCATCGGCGGGTACGCCGGCGGGTAGTCCGTGCCCAGCACCCGGTGCTGCGCCGGCAGCCCCACCGCGCCCGCGACCAGACCGTGCGGCGTCGGCGCGCTGCGCGCCCAGAGCGCCACGTGCACCGCCCAGTCCGAGCGGCCCTCCTCGGCGAACTCACGGGTGCCGTCCAGCGGATCGATGATCCACACCCGGTCCGCGTTCAGCCGGGACACCGCGTCGCTGCTCACCTCGGCCGTCCAGGCCAGCCGGGAACCCTCGTCCTCCTCCGACAGCACCGCATCCGCCGGCCGCCACTTCGCCAGCTCGGTGCGGATCAGGTCGTGCGAGACCTTGTCCCCGGCCGACTTCAGCGCCCCCGCGTCGGCGAAGCCCAGCTCCGCGCGCAGGCCCATCAGCGCCTGCCCGGCCCGCGCCGCCAGCCACCGGGCGAACGCGCCGTCGATCATCGGAGGACTGCCCATGGTGTTCCCGCTCCCGTCGCCCGCCTGCGCACGTCAGAGAGGCGCAGACTACCGGCCCGGACCCCGCCTGGCGCCTCAGGCGCCGTGGTACAGGTTCTGCGTCGGCTCCACACCCTTGGTGACCACCGACTCCACCACGTCCGCCGCCCGGTCCACCAGGAACTCCAGTTCCTTGCGCTCGGCGGCGGAGAAGTCCGACAGCACGTAGTCCGCCGGGTCCTGCCGGCCCGGCGGCCGGCCGATCCCGAACCGCACCCGCACGTAGTCCTTGGTGCCCAGCGACTTCGACATCGACCGCAGCCCGTTGTGGCCGCCCTCGCCGCCGCCGCACTTCACCCGCAACTGGCCGTACGGGATGTCCAGCTCGTCGTGCACCGCGATCACCCGCTCCGGCGGGATCTTGTGGAACTGGGCCAGCCCGACCACCGGCCCGCCGGAGAGGTTCATGTAGGTCAGCGGCTTCACCAGCACCAGCTTCGGGCCGCCGAAACCCAGCCGCCCCTCGGCGACCTCGGCCACCGCCCGCTTGTGCCGGCCGAACCTACCGCCCACCCGGCCGGCCAGCAGCTCCGCCACCATGAAGCCGACGTTGTGCCGGTTGCCCGCGTACTCCCGACCGGGGTTGCCCAGGCCGACCACCAGCCACGGCCCCGCCTCGTCCGTCACGCCACGTCCCTTCCGCTCCGCCCCACGACCCGTCCCCCATACGCCGACAGGCGCCCCCGGGAAACCGGGGACGCCTGTCGCACAGCCTGCGGGCCGATCAGGCCTCGGTCTTCGGCTCCTCGGCAGCCGGCTCGCCCTCGGCCGGAGCACCCTCCGGAGCCTCGGCGGTCTCCTCGCCGACCTCGGCCTCGGCCTCCTCCTCGGCGACCTCGACCTCGGGGAGGGTGGCCTCGAGCTGCTCGGCGGTCGGGGCGGCGGTCACCGTGGCGACCGGCATCTCCGCGTCCGCGGCCAGCTCGACGCCGGCCGGCAGCGCCACGTCGGCGGCGGTGATCTGGGTGCCGGGCTCGGCGCCCTCGATCGACGCCTCCAGGTGGTCCGGCACCTTGGTGGCGTCGGCGGTCACCGAGAGGGTGTCGTGGTCGTGCACGATCAGGGTGTCCTTCGCGGCCTCACCGGTCAGCTCGACCGGGACCTCGACGGTGACCTTCTCGCCCCGGCGGACCAGCAGCAGGTCCACGTGCTCGAAGGTGTCCTTGATCGGGTCACGCTGGATCGCCTTCGGCAGCGCCAGCACCTGGGTGCCGTCGCTGACCTCGATCGCGAAGAGCTGGTTCGCACCGCCCTTGCGGATCGCCGCGGCGAACTCACGCGCCGGGAGCGCGATGTGCTTGGGCTTCTCGCCGTGGCCGTACAGCACGGCGGGCACCTTGCCGGCCCGGCGGGTACGACGGGCACCACCCTTGCCGAACTCGGTACGGGGCTCGGCGCTGATCTTTACCTCGGACACGGGGAAACTCCTGATGCTTTCGCTGCGGCGGCTTGTCGTCTTGCGGTGCTGGGCGAGGGGCTCGCTGGGGCTCAAGGTCATGAACGACCGCCCGGAGCACCGCGTCGATGACGGCGCCTCCGTGCGGTGCTTTTCAGCGGCCCGCCGGGCACCCTCGCCGTGGCAACCGCACCAGTCTACCCGAGCGATTTCCGCGCCATCCGGCAGTCCCCATATCACCGCCGACCACACCTCGCAGGCCGGTTTTCCGACCGGCGGCGACCGTCCCGGACGGCCGCCGCCGGCAGGAGCCGGAACTCAGCTCAGGCCACCGAACAGGGTGGTCACCGAGCCGTCGTCGAAGACCTCCCGGATCGCCCGGGCCAGCAGCGGGGCGATCGAGAGCACGGTGAGCTTGTCGAGCTGCTTCTCCGGCGGCAGCGGCAGCGTGTTGGTCACCACGACCTCGCTGATCGGGCTGTTCTTCAGCCGCTCGGTCGCCGGATCGGACAGCAGCGCGTGGGTGGAGGCCACCACGATCTCCGCCGCGCCCGACTCCTTCAGGATGTCGGCGGCCTTGGTGATCGTGCCACCGGTGTCGATCATGTCGTCGACGATCAGGCAGACCCGGCCCTCGACCTCACCGACCACCCGGTTCGCCACCACCTGGTTCGGCTTCAGCGGATCCCGGGTCTTGTGGATGAAGGCCAGCGGGCAGCCACCCAGCCGGTCCGTCCACCGCTCCGCCACCCGCACCCGGCCCGAGTCCGGCGCCACCACCGTCATCGGCCGGCCCGCGTACTTGTGCTCCACGTACTCGGCCAGCACGTCCATGGCAAACAGGTGGTCCACCGGGCCGTCGAAGAAGCCCTGGATCTGCGCCGTGTGCAGGTCCACGGTCAGGATCCGGTTCGCGCCCGCGGTCTTCAGCAGGTCGGCAACCAGCCGGGCCGAGATCGGCTCCCGGCCGCGGTGCTTCTTGTCCTGCCGCGAGTAGGGGTAGAACGGCAGGACCACCGTGATCCGCTTGGCCGAACCGCGCTTCAGCGCGTCGACCATGATCAGGGTCTCCATGACCCAGGTGTTGACCCCGTGCGTCACGGACTGCACCACGAAGGCGTCCGAACCGCGTACCGAGTCCTTGAAGCGCACGAAGATCTCGCCGTTGGCGAAATCGTAGGAGTCGGAGGGCGTCGGCGCGACGCCGAGCACCTCACCGATCTCCTTGGCCAGCTCCGGAAAACCCCGTCCGGAGAAGAGCATCAGGCTCTTGCGGTTTTCGGCGACGATGCTGCCCATGGGCCCGTCTGCTCCCGTATGTCGGTGGTTCCCGGCCGCGTGGAGCCGGGGACTATTCGGTTGCAGTATCCCCCGGGTTCACCGGTCCTCCCACGGTCTCCGGCCCCCCGTGGATTCAGTCACCTTCGCTTGCGGCTCCGGCAGACTCCGACGCACCCTCGCGGGCCCGCTGCGCCGCCTCCGCGGCCGCCGTGCCGGACCGCTTGCGCAGCACCCAGCCCTCGACGTTGCGCTGCTGACCCCGGGCCACCGCCATGGCGCCCGCCGGCACATCCGAGATGATCACCGAGCCGGCCGCCGTGTACGCCCCGTCGCCCACCCGCACCGGCGCCACGAACATGTTGTCCGCCCCGGTACGCGCGTGACTGCCGATGGTGGTGTGGTGCTTCTTCACCCCGTCGTAGTTGACGAACACCGTCGCCGCGCCGATGTTGCTGTGCTCGCCGATCGTCGCGTCCCCCACGTACGACAGGTGCGGCACCTTCGAGCCCTCGCCGATCGCGGCCTTCTTCGTCTCCACGAACGTGCCGACCTTCGCCTTGCGGCCCAGCCGCGACTCCGGCCGCAGGTACGCGTACGGCCCCACGCTGGCCTCCGGGCCCACCTCAGCGCCCACCGCGTGGCTGCGGACCACGCTGGCGCCCGCGCCGACCGTGGTGTCCACCAGCGTGGTGTCCGGGCCGACCAGCGCGCCCGCGCCGACCACCGTCGCGCCCTGCAGCTGGGTGTTCTGGTCGATCACCGCGTCCCGCTCGACGGTCACCGTCACATCGATCCAGGTGGTGTGCGGGTCCAGGATGCTCACCCCGGTGCGCATCCAGCCCTCGTTCACCCGGTCCCGCAGCAGCCGGCGCAGCGCGGCCAGCTCGACCCGGTCGTTGCAGCCCAGCGTCTCCACGTGGTCGGCCGCGCAGTGCACCGCCACCGGCTCCCCCGCATCCCGGAGCAGGCCGAAGACGTCGGTCAGGTACTCCTCGCCCTGGTCGTTGTCGGTGGAGAGCTTGCCCAGCGCGTCCCGTAGCCGGGCCACGTCGAACGCGTAGATGCCCGCGTTGATCTCCCGCAGCGCGCGCTGCTCGGCGGTGGCGTCGCGCTCCTCGACGATCTGCGCGAGCTGCCCCTCGGCGTCCCGCACGATCCGGCCCAGCCCGGTCGGGTCGGGCACCTCGGCGGCCAGCACGGTCGCCGCCGCGCCGGCGCCCTCGTGCGCCTCGACCAGGGCCGCCACCGTCTCCGGCCGCAGCAGCGGCACGTCTCCGTTGATCACCACGACGGTGCCCGCAGCCTCCGGGACCGCGTCCAGCGCGATCCGGACCGCGTGCCCGGTGCCGAGCTGCCGCTCCTGGAGCACCGGGGTGGCCGCCGGGGCGGTCTCGGCCAGGTGCGCGCGCACCTGGTCGGCGCCGTGGCCGACCACGACCACCGTGCGGTCCGCGCCCAGCGGCGCGGCCGCGGCCAGCACGTGACCGAGCAAAGTACGACCGAGCAGCGGGTGCAGCACCTTGGGCAGGGCCGACTTCATCCGCTTGCCCTCACCGGCGGCGAGCACGACAACGGTGCGGAGGCGGGGCTGGGGCACGACGTGGCTCCCGTCGGGACGGCGACAGTCTCGCGGCCATGCTAACCACGCGACCGGACGCAAACAGCAGAAGCTCCCGGGAGAGGATTCGAACCCCTATAATCAGGACCAAAACCTGACGTCCTGCCATTAGACGACCCGGGACGGGCGAAAACGGGCAAAAGGGAGCCCGCTCGGCGGCTGCCTACACCTTACCGGTCGCGAGGTGGATCCTCATCGGTCATTCCCTTCATGATCCCCTCGATCTTCCAGTAGACCCGGCTCGCCCCGACGACGTGGACCGTCAGGCAACCGCGGTAGTCGGTGCCGACGTTCTTGCGGGTGGTGAGCGGCTGGTGCCGCTTCAGCGTGGTGCGCTGGAACCGCTCGGGTGGCACGCCGACCAGCTTTGCCCACCAGCGCACCGCCGCCGGCGCGTCGGCGGTCTCGTGGATGCTCACCCGGTAGCGCCGGTCGGCCGGCGGCACGCCGAGCGCGTCGAGGAAGCGCAGGAAGAGCGTCACCAGCATCGGATCGCTGTTGACGAACTTGATTCGGCAGTCGTGCGGACGCCAGGGCTTGGCCTTGCCACCCTCGCACCAGTAGATCGCCGCGCCGATCAGCACCAGCTCCCGGTAGCGCAGCTGACGCACCCAGCCGGCGGCCGCCGCGACAGTGTCGGCCCGGGCCGCGTCGCGGGCCGCCCGGTGCGCGCTCCACTGGGCGTCGGCGCGGGCCCGCTGACCCGCTCGGCGTCGCCGCAGCACCAGCTCCGGATCGAGCGGCAGGTGCCGGGTCCAGAGGTAGGCGGTCGACTTCGACACCCGCAACCGCTCCGCGATCTCGCCGACCGGGCAGCCCTCACGCCGCAGCAGGAGGGCCTTCGCGTACAGCTCCGGCTTGCGTCCCCGGTAGGGGCGAGGGGCGGTGGCGGGAGTCTCACGGTCGGTCACGTACGCAGGTTAGGACGGGCGTACGACAGCTCCGTCCATCGACGGAGCGACGTGTCCGCTGCGATCTAGCACGCTCCTGGTTACGGTGACGTAGGCGTAGCCCGTACCACTGGGAGGTGCCATGTCAACCACCCTGACCGGCCCGGACAGCGGGCCGAAGCCACTGACCCAGGGCCACCAGTCCCCGGGCATCCTGATCGCTCTCTGGGCCTTCGTGGTCGTCCCGTTCCTGGCCCTGCTGGCCGCCGTGCCGGTGGCCTGGGGCGGCTGGCTGGGCTGGACCGACGTGCTGGTGGCCGGGTTCTGGTACGTGCTGTCCGGCCTCGGCATCACCGTCGGCTACCACCGCTACTTCACCCACGGCTCGTTCAAGGCGAAGCCCTGGCTGCGGGCCGCCCTGGCGGTGGCCGGTTCGTTCGCCGTGCAGGGCGAGATCATCCAGTGGGTGGCCGATCACCGGCGGCACCACGCCTTCTCGGACCAGGAGGGCGACCCCCACTCGCCGTGGCGGTTCGGGGAGAGCATCGGTGGGCTGACCAAGGGGCTGTTCCACGCGCACGTCGGCTGGCTGTTCAACCGGGAGCTGTCGAACCGGGAGCGGTTCGCCCCGGACCTGCTGGCCGATCCGATCACCCGCCGCGTCGACCGGCTCTTCCCGCTGCTGGTGGTGGTCTCGGTGCTCGGGCCGGCGGCGATGGGCGGGCTGCTCACCGGGTCGTGGCGGGGCGCGCTGACCGCGTTCTTCTGGGGTGGGCTGGTCCGGATCGCGCTGCTGCACCACGTCACCTGGTCGATCAACTCGGTCTGTCACGTCTACGGGGAGCGCCCGTTCGCGGTGCGGCAGGGCGACCGGGCGTCGAACTTCTGGCCGTTGGCGTTGCTGTCGTTCGGGGAGAGCTGGCACAACCTGCACCACGCCGAGCCGACCAGCGCGCGGCACGGGGTGCTGCGGGGGCAGGTCGACCCGTCGGCGCGGGTGATCTGGCTGTTGGAGAAGGCCGGGGCGGCCTGGTCGGTGCGGTGGCCGAAACCGGAGCGGATCACGGCGAAGCTGGTGGAGCCGGGGCGGGTGCGCGGCCGGCCGGCGCGGTAACCGGTCGATGGGCGCGGGGCGGGTTTGGCAGGATGGGCCGGGTGACCGACGTTCCCGGCAGCGACGCCAGCACCGCCCGCCGGCGGGCCGTCCCGGCGGCGGCGAAGCCTTCCCGGGTACGGATGTCCGCGACCCAGCGGCGCGAGCAGTTGATCTCGATCGCCCGGCAGATCTTCGCCGAGCGAGGGTTCGACGCCACCTCGATCGAGGAGGTGGCGGCCCGGGCGAAGGTCTCCAAGCCGGTGGTCTACGAGCACTTCGGCGGCAAGGAGGGGCTCTACGCGGTGGTGGTGGACCGGGAGGTCCGCTCGCTGCTGGACCGGATCACCACGGCGTTGACGGCGGGGCATCCGCGGGAGTTGCTGGAGCAGGCGGCGTTGACCCTGCTGACGTACATCGAGGAGGAGACCAGCGGGTTCCGGGTGCTGGTCCGGGAGTCGCCGCTGATGTCGGCGACGGGCAACTTCAGCAGCGTGATGAACGACGTGGCGCACCAGGTGGAGCACATCCTGGGCGCGGAGTTCTCCAGCCGGGGTTACGACCCGAAGCTGGCGGAGCTGTACTCGCAGGCGCTGGTGGGCATGGTGGCGTTGATCGGGCGCTGGTGGTTGGAGGTGCGCAAGCCGCGGAAGGAGACCGTGGCGGCGCACCTGGTGAACCTGGCCTGGAACGGCCTGTCGCACCTGGAGGCGAAGCCGGGCCTGATCACCGTCCGCAAGCGGGGTTGAGCCGGGCTCAGCGGTGGGCCTCGGCGATGGGGTGCTCGCGGCGGCGGCGCTCCTCCGCGGCGTGCTCGTCGGTGCCGACCTTGTCGTAGAGGCCGGTGGCCAGCAGGATCAGTCCGAACACCAGCGAGACGAGGACGGTGGACATCGAGAAGTTGAGGAAGTTCGCCGAGGTCTGGAGCACGGCCATCATGAGGATGCCGGTGACCAGGAAGACGGCTCCGGCGGTCAGGTTCATGTAGTGGCCGAGGTTGCCGCGGCGGGACGCGCCGATCAGCAGGAAGGCGCCGAACACCACGGAGACCAGGGCGAACGCCAGGTTGGTGCGGAGGCCGAGTGCGGTGGTGCTTTCCCGGCTGAACAGGCTGTCGCCCCAGGTCTCGAAGACCCCCCAGACGCCGAAGACCAGGATGTAGAGGCCGATGAGCCCGGACAGCACCCGGTAGAGCGGCCGTGCGGGGTGGTTCACCGGGAAGTGCGCCATGGGAACCTCCGGTCAATGACTGGTTTGGCCCAATTGTCCCCCGCGCCGCCCGCTCCCGTCCCCGGAAAACGCCGAAGGCCCGGCGGGCGCCGGGCCTTCGGGGATGGCGGTGGGCTCAGAGCACCAGCCGGGCCTTCTGCCAGGCCTCGTGCTCGTCGTCGCTGCCGACCTTGCCGTACATGCCGGCCATCAGGAGCACCAGCGACAGGGTGAGCACCACGATGTCGGTCATGATCGAGAAGTTGAAGATGTTGGCGTCGGTCTGGAGGAACGCCAGCTCCGCCAGGCCGAGGGCCATCAGCGCGTAGGCCAGCCACTGGTTGATCGCCACGTCGAGGTTGCGGCCGATCACGGTGCCGACCAGGATCACGGCGCCGAGCAGGATCGCGAACATCGAGAAGCCGAGGTTGGTGCCCTGGCCGAGGACCTTGGTGTCGTCCTGGGCGAGGACGTCGTTGCCGGCGCTGGCGATGAGGCCGAGCACGCCGAAGACGACGAAGTACAGACCAACGAGCCCGCCGATCGCCCGGTAGACAGGCCGCGCGGGGTGGTTGACGGGGGTGTGGGCCATCAGTGCGTCTCCAAGACCGAACGGAAGAGGGGTCGCCTGCGATTGTCCCGCACGCCCGTCGGTGACGCCGCACACCCCCCACCCCGGGTCGGCTCAGCCGGCCGGCAGCTCCTCGGCGAGGGCCAGCCAGGCCTCCTCGGTGCGGTCCCGCTCGGCCCGGACCTCCTTGAGCTGGGCGTCCAGCTCGGCGACCTTGGCGTAGTCGGTGGCGTTCGCGGCGAGCTGCTCGTGCAGCGTCGCCTCCTTCTGTTCGAGCTTGCCGATCTGCCGCTCCAGCCGGCCGAGTTCCTTCTTCGCGGTGCGTACCTCGGCGGCGGAGAGGCCCTCGCGGGCCGGGGCGGCCGCGGCCGGGGTGAGGTCGGCGGGCGCCGGGCCGCCGCCGGCCGCGGCCCGGGCCAGGTACTCGTCGACCCCGCCGGGCAGGTGCACGAGCCGGCCGTCGCCGAACATCCCGTACGCGACGTCGGTGACCCGCTCGATCAGGTAGCGGTCGTGGCTGGCCACCACGATCGTGCCTGGCCAGGAGTCGAGCAGGTCCTCCAGCGCGGCGAGGGTGTCGGTGTCCAGGTCGTTGGTGGGCTCGTCGAGGAGGAGCACGTTGGGCTCGCCGGCGAGCAACCGCAGCATCTGGAGCCGGCGGCGCTCGCCGCCGGAGAGATCGCTGACCGGGGTCCAGAGCCGCCGGTCGTCGAAGCCGAAGACCTCGGCGAGCTGGGCGGCGCTGATCTCCCGGTCGCCGAGCTGCACCCGCCGGGCCACCTCCTCGACGGCTTCGAGGACGCGCAGGTGGCCGGGGAGCTCGGCGAGTTCCTGGGAGAGGAACGCGGCGCGGACGGTCTGCCCGGCGGCGAACGACCCGCCGTCGGGGCGGGTCACCCCGGCGAGCATCCGCAGCAGGGTGGTCTTGCCGGCGCCGTTGCGGCCCAGGACGGCGACCCGGTCGCCGGGGCCGACCTGCCAGGTGACGTCGTGCAGGATCTCCTTCGGGCCGGCGTGCAGGGTGACCTGGTCGAGGTCGTACACCTGCTTGCCGAGCCGGGCGGTGGCGAGCCGTTGCAGCGACATGGTGTCGCGCGGCTCGGGCACGTCGGCGATCAGCGCGTTGGCGGCGTCGATCCGGAACTTCGGCTTGGAGGTGCGGGCCGGCGCGCCGCGGCGCAGCCAGGCGATCTCCTTGCGGAGCAGGTTCTGCCGGCGGGCCTCGGTGGCGGCGGCGACCCGCTGCCGCTCGGCGCGGGCCAGGATCCAGGCCGCGAAGCCGCCCTCGTAGGCCCGGACGGTCTGGTCGGCCACCTCCCAGGTGGTGGTGCAGACGGCGTCGAGGAACCAGCGGTCGTGGGTGACCACGACGAGCGCGCCCTTGCGGGTGACGAGGTGCCGGGCCAGCCAGTCGACGCCGCCGACGTCGAGGTGGTTGGTGGGCTCGTCGAGGATGAGCAGGTCGGCGTCGCGGACCAGCAGCGCGGCGAGGGCGACACGGCGGCGTTCGCCGCCGGACATCGTCCCGACCGGCGCGTCGAGGCCGAGGTGGGGCATGCCGAGGCCGTCGAGGATGGCCCGGACGCCGGCGTCGCCGGCCCACTCGTGCTCGGCGCCCATGCTCTCGCCGAGCCAGGCGGTGCCGAGCACCACGTCCCGGACGGTGGCCTCGGGGGCGAGGTCCAGGGTCTGCGGCAGCCAGGAGACGCGCAGGTCGCGGCGGTGGGTGACCCGGCCGTCGTCGGGCTCCTCCTGCTTGGTCAGCAGGCGCAGCAGGGTGGACTTGCCGGCGCCGTTGAGGCCGACCACACCGATCCGGTCGGCGTCGTCGAGGCCGAGCGAGACGTCGGTGAGCAGCGGCCCGGCGGCGCCGTACCCCTTGGACACCCGGTCCAGGTTGACGATGTTGGCCACGTACCCACCTTTCATGATCAAGGCGCCCCGGTGCCCGGGACGCCCGCCGTCAAGGGTACGCGGACCGCGCCGGGCGGAGCTCAGACGATGCGGGCGCCGGCGACCGGACCGTGCGCGACCCGGGCCTCCCGGCAGACGCCGGCGGCCTCGAGGTCGGCGGCGATCCGCCCGGCGTGCGCCTCGTCGGTGGCGAGGAAGACGCAGGTCGGGCCGGAGCCGGAGACCAGGCCGGCGAGCGCCCCGGCCGCCTCCCCCGCCTTGAGCGTCCCGGCCAGCGACGGGCGCATGGTCAGCGCGGCGTCCTGGAGGTCGTTGCCGAGGGCGGCGGCGAGCACCCGGGGGTCGCGCTGGCGCAGCGCGCCCAGCAGCGCGTCGGTGCTGCCCAGCGGCTCCCCCGCGGCGCCGGCGTCGCGGAGCCGGTCCAGCTCCCGGTAGGCGGCCGGGGTGGAGAGGCCGCCGTCGGCGACGGCCACCACCCAGTGCCAGGAGGTGGGGCGGGCCAGCACCGGGCTGACCGCCTCGCCCCGCCCGGTGCCCAGCGCGGTGCCGCCGTGGATCAGGAACGGCACGTCGGAGCCGAGGTCGGCGGCGATCCCGGCCAGCTCGTCGCGGGACAGCCCGGTGCCCCAGAGCGCGTCGCAGGCGACCAGCGCGGCGGCCGCGTCGGCGCTGCCGCCGGCCAGCCCGCCGGCGAGCGGGATCTGCTTGCGCAGGTGCAGCCGGGCGTGCGGCAGGACACCCGCGTAGCCGGCGAGGGCGTGGGCGGCCCGGATCACCAGGTTGGAGTCGTCCAGGGCCAGCTCGCCGGCGCCCTCGCCCTCCATGGTGAGGGTCAGGGTGTCGCCCCGGCGGGCGGTCAGCTCGTCGTAGATGGAGATCGCGTGATAGACGGTGTTCAGCTCGTGGTAGCCGTCCCGGCGCAGCGGCCCCACCCCGAGGTGCAGGTTGACCTTGGCCGGCACCCGCACCTTCACCGGGCCGCTGGCCCCGCGCCGCTGCCCGTCCTCGTCGTCCGGTCGCCAGGCCTCGGTCACGGGGCGATGTCCCGCGGGCGCAGGCGGATGTCGAACGGCTTCTGCACGGTCAGCTCCTCGGCGGGGTCGGCAACGGCGCCAGCCTACTGGGCGACGGCGGAGGCGGCCGGGGCCGACGCGGCGATGGCGGCGAACTGCTCCACGGTGAGTGACTCGCCGCGTGCGCCGGGGTCGACGCCGGCGGCGGTGAGCGCCGCCGCGGCCCGGTCCGCGCCGCCGGCCCAGCCCGCGAGGGCGGCGCGCAGGGTCTTGCGGCGCTGCGCGAACGCCGCGTCGACGACCGCGAAGACGGCCTCCCGGGGTACGTCGGCGCGGGGCGGCTCGCGCCGGGTGAAGGCGACCAGCCCGGAGTCGACGTTCGGCACCGGCCAGAACACGTTCGGCGGGACCTTGCCGGCGGCCCGGGACCGGGCGTACCAGGCGAGTTTGACCGACGGGATGCCGTACACCTTGGAGCCGGGACCGGCGACGAGCCGGTCGGCGACCTCCTTCTGCACCATCACCAGGCCGTGGCGCAGGGTGGGCAGCTCGGCGAGCAGGTGCAGCACCACCGGCACGGCCACGTTGTACGGCAGGTTCGCCACCAGCGCGGTCGGCGCCGGGTCGGCCAGCTCGGCGGCGGTGACCCGCAGCGCGTCGCCGGGGTGCACGGTGAGCCGGGCGGCGTCCGGGCCGGCGAACCGCGCGGCGGTCTCCGGCAGCGCGGCGGCCAGGGCCGGGTCGAGTTCCACGGCGTGCACGTGCGCGGCCACCGGGAGCAGGGCCAGGGTGAGCGAGCCGAGCCCGGGGCCGACCTCCAGCGCCACGTCGTCCGGGGCGAGCCCGGCGGTGGTGACGATCCGGCGCACGGTGTTCGGGTCGTGCACGAAGTTCTGGCCGAGCTTCTTGGTCGGCGTCACGCCGAGCCGCGCGGCGAGTTCCCGGATCTCCGCCGGGCCGAGGAGACCGGTCACGCCGGGCATCCTTTCACCACGGCCCGAAGGCGCGCTCGCCGGTCGCGGAGATGGCCGCGCAGAGCTGGTCGAGGTCGGTCCCGGTGGTCTCGGCCAGGAACCGCACGGTCAGCGGGATCAGGTACGAGGCGTTCGGCCGCCCCCGGTGCGGCATCGGGGTCAGGTAGGGCGCGTCGGTCTCCACAAGCATCTGCTCGGGCGGGGTGACGGCGGCGGCCTCGCGCAGGGGCGTGGCGCTGCCGAAGGTGACCGTGCCGGCGAAGCTGAGCAGGTAGCCGCGGCGGACGCACTCGCGGGCGAAGTCGGCGTCGCCGGAGAAGCAGTGCAGCACCACGGTGTCGGGGGCGCCCTCGTCGTCGAGGACGCGCAGCACGTCGGCGTGCGCGTCCCGGTCGTGGATGACAAGCGCCTTGCCGTACCGCTTGGCGATGGCGATGTGCGCGCGGAAGCTCTCCTCCTGCGCGGCCCGCCCCTCGTCGCCGGTGCGGAAGAAGTCCATGCCGGTCTCGCCGATGCCGCGGACCCGGGCCCGGCCGGCGAGCGCCTCGATCTCGCGCAGCGCCTCGTCCAGGTCGGCCAGGCGGGGGGCCTCGTTCGGGTGCAGCGCCACGGTGGCCAGCACCGCGCCGTAGCGCTCGGCGACGTCGGCGCTCCACCGGGACGACTCGACGTCCACGCCGACCTGCACCAGCCGGTCCACGCCGACGCCGGCGGCCACCGCGATCGCCGCCGCCACCGGGTCGTCGGCCGGCCCGCCGGGCACACCGGCCTCGCTGACGGTGATGTCCAGGTGGGTGTGGCTGTCCAGCACGGGCACCGCCAGCGCCTCCGGGGCGGGCGGGAACTCACCGGCCCGGCGGGCGGCGCGCTGCTTGCGGGTTTCGGTCTGCTCGCTCATCGCGGCCAGCATCACACACCGCCACGGGCCGGCGTTTCCGGACCGCCACCGACTGTTCACCCGCGCAACATCTGCCGCGCCTACGGTCCGGGGCGTGACCGTCACTCCCCAGGCCAGCGGAGCCGCCCCCGAGCGGACCGGGCTGCGCGTGACGTACGACGGCCGCGTCCACCCGGCGGAGGAGATCGCCCGGGGCGCGGCGTACGAGCTGTTCAGCGCCGAGGAGGCGCCGGGCTTCGAGTGGGCTCCCCGGCCCGGGGTGGCCTACCCGTGGCGGAGGTTCGTGCACGTCACCGAGGTGAGCGCGGTGCACGGGGCGGCCGAGCCGACCGAGGACCTCGACCCGCCCCTGCTGATGCCGCTGCACCGGGAGCACGGCTGGGCGTACCTGCACCAGCTCAGCCAGCAGCCGGGCGCGGCCGGCGACCCGACCCTCGCGGCGGTGCGCGGTTCGGCGCTGATCCGGCCGGGCACCCGGATGGTGAAGGTGCTCTCCGCCCGCCAGCTCGCCGGCTACGTCCGGGGCCTGCTGCCGCACGGTTTCTGCCACCGGGAGCACGACGTGGCGCACCTGCGCACCCCGGCGGGGTTGGCGGTGCTGCGCGGCGACTCCGAGGGCGGCGACGTGGCGTACGCGCTGCGCTGGCGCGCCACCGACCCGGTCGACTACGACGTGCCGGTCGGCCCGGCGCACCAGGGGCTGACCGCCCTGCCGCCGCGGGACCGGCTCGGGCCGCCGGTGCTGGGCACCGGGTTCGTGCCCAGCAACGCCCAGCTCATCCCCGAGTTCGTCACCCGTGACTTCGCCGACCTGCCGATGCCGGCGAACGCCACCCTGCTCGCCTACCCGGCGGAGGGGGTGGAGGTGGTGCTCTACAGCTACCAGGCGGAGCAGCGGGGCTGGCTGCGCATGGTCGGCCCGCAGTGGCGCCACCTGCTCGCCGCGGTGCCCGGCCTCTCCCCCGACCAGGAGTACGTGCCGACCGGCGACGTGCCCCGCTCCACCCAGCTCGTCGGCGGGTACCCGGGCGGCCCGCTACCCGGTCGAGTCGGCGGCCCGCCGGCTGCGCTACGCCGCCTGGCGCGGGGTGCCCTGCCTGGTGCTCCGGGAGGAGGCGGGCTGGCTGCGGCTGCGGCTGTGCCGGCCGGACCCGGACGCGGTGGCCACGACCGGGGCGCAGTGCCACGAGCGGGGCGTCTACGAGACGTGGGCGCCGGGCGGGGAGCTGACCGACGACCGGGTGGTGGACCTGCCGTACCGGACGGCATAACCGGGGCCGGGTCGGGAAAGCGCGGGCGACCCACACGCACGCGAGGAGAGAGCCCGACATGCCTTTCGTCACCGTCGGTACGGAGAATTCCGCACCCATCGACCTCTACTACGAGGATCACGGCTCCGGCCAGCCGATCGTCCTGATCCACGGCTTCCCGTTCAACGGGGCGACCTGGGAGAAGATGGCCAATCCGTTGCTGGCGGCCGGCTACCGGGTGATCACGTACGACCGGCGCGGGTTCGGCAACTCCGCCCAACCGGCGTTCGGCTACGACTACAACACCTTCGCGGCGGACCTCGACGTGCTGATGACCGAGCTGGACCTGCGCAACGCGATCCTCATCGGGCACTCGATGGGCACCGGCGAGGTGACCCGCTACCTCGGCGCGTACGGGTCGGACCGGGTGGACCGGGCGGTGCTGATGGCCCCGTTGGCGCCGTTCCTGCTGAAGACCGCCGACAATCCGGAAGGTGTCGACAAGAGCCTGTTCGACGGGTTCCAGGCGGCGATCATCCAGGACCGGTTCGCCTACCTGACCCAGTTCTGCGACGCGTTCTTCAACTACAGCGAGAACAAGGGCAGGTGGGTGAGCGAGGAGGCGTACCGGGCGCACTGGCAGATCGGCGCGCAGGCGTCGGCGAAGGCGACCCACGACTCCGTCGACGCCTGGCTGACGGACTTCCGGGGCGACCTGCCGAACATCAACATCCCGGTGCTGATCATCCAGGGCGACAAGGACAACGTGCTGCCGTTCCCGGTGACCGGCCAGCGGTTGCAGAACATGCTGTCCGACTGCCGGATGATCACCCTGAAGGGGGCGCCGCACGGCACGCCGTGGACGCACCCCACCGAGGTCAACCAGGCGATCATGGAGTTCATCGGCGCGCCGCGGATGGCCCGCGCCTGACCCACCGACGACCGCGGCCCCGGGGACACCCCGGGGCCGCGTCGCGCGTCGGTCGGCTCAGCCGGCCAGCCGGGCCAGCTCCTCGTCGACGATCGACGGGTCGAGCTTGCGGAACACCGGCTTCGGCGCCGCGAGCGGCCGGCCCACCTCCAGGGGTACGGACTCCCAGCGCGCCCCGACCGTGTAGTCACCGGTCAGCACCGGGTACGCCGGCCCGCCGTCCAGGTCCTCGACCTCCTCGATCACCGGCATCGGCGCGTGCACCCCGGTGCCGCCGAGCAGCTCGTGGATCTGCTGCGCGGAGTGCGGCAGGAACGGGGTGAGCAGCGTGTTGGCGTCGCTGACCACCTGGAGGGCGACGTGCAGGATGGTCCCCATCCGGGGCTTGTCGTCCTCGCCCTTGAGCTTCCAGGGCGCCTGCTCGGACAGGTACTTGTTGGCCTCGGCGACGACCTTCATGGCCTCGCCGATGGCCTGCTTCTGCCGGTGCCGGGCGATCAGGTCCCCGACGGTGGCGAAGCCCGCCTTCGCGGTGTCCAGCAGGGCCCGGTCGGCCTCGGTGAGCCCCGCCGGGTCGACCGGCGGGACCGCCCCGAAGTTCTTCGCCGCCATCGAGATGGACCGGTTGACCAGGTTGCCCCAGCCGGCGACCAGCTCGTCGTTGTTGCGGCGGAGGAACTCGGCCCAGGTGAAGTCGGTGTCGTTGCTCTCCGGGCCGGCCACCGCGATGAAGTAGCGCAGCGCGTCGGCGTCGTACCGCTCCAGGAAGTCCCGGACGTAGATGACCACCTTGCGGGAGGAGGAGAACTTGCGCCCCTCCATGGTCAGGTATTCGCTGGAGACCACCTCGGTGGGCAGGTTGAGCCGGCCCAGCCGGCCCGGCTCGCCGTCCCGGGAGCCCTCGCCGGAGTAGCCGCCGAGCAGCGCGGGCCAGATCACCGAGTGGAAGACGATGTTGTCCTTGCCCATGAAGTAGTAGGCGCGGGCGTCCTTCCCCTCCCCGTCGGCGGACCACCACTTCCGCCAGGCCTCCGGGTCGCCGGTGCGGCGGGCCCACTCGATCGAGGCGGACAGGTAGCCGATGACGGCGTCGAACCAGACGTAGATCCGCTTGTCGGGCCGGTCGCGCCAGCCGTCGAGCGGGATCGGCACGCCCCACTCCAGGTCCCGGGTGATGGCCCGGGGCTGGAGGTCGTCGAGCAGGTTGCGGGAGAACCGGAGCACGTTGGGGCGCCAACCCTCCCGGCTGTCCAGCCACTGCCGCAGCGCGTCGGCCAGGGCCGGCAGGTCGAGGAAGAAGTGCTCGGTCTCGACGAACTCCGGCGTCTCGCCGTTGATCTTCGACTTGGGGTTGATCAGGTCGATCGGGTCGAGCTGGTTGCCGCAGTTGTCGCACTGGTCGCCGCGGGCGCTGTCGTAGCCGCAGATCGGGCAGGTGCCCTCGATGTAGCGGTCGGGCAGGGTGCGGCCGGTGGACGGGGAGATCGCCCCGGTGGTGACCTTGGGGACGATGTAGCCGTTGCGGTACAGCCCCTCGAACAGCTCCTGCACGACGGCGTAGTGGTTGCGGGTGGTCGTCCGGGTGAACAGGTCGTACGACAGGCCCAGCGCCCGCAGGTCCTCGGCGATCACCCGGTTGTACCGGTCGGCCAGCTCGCGCGGGGTGACCCCCTCGGCGTCGGCCTGCACCTGGATCGGGGTGCCGTGCTCGTCGGTGCCGGAGACCATGAGCACGTCGTGACCGGCCATCCGCATGTACCGGGCGAAGACGTCGGAGGGAACGCCGAATCCGGATACGTGGCCGATGTGGCGCGGGCCGTTGGCGTAGGGCCAGGCGACCGCGGCGAGAACGTGACTCATGAGCGTCAAGCCTAGTGATTGCCGTCGGCCACCCGCGAACCAATAGGGCGCGTCCCACCAGCCGACCCCGCCCGTACGCCCGATTTGTCGCCGACACGCGGCCTGAGCTGCCCGGCGACCCCGGCCCACCGGTGTGAAATGAACGGCGTGACCAGCAGACCAGCGGCGCCCGGGCCGGGCGGGCCCTCCTCCGCACCGGCGGCCGGGGAGGCCACCCGGCGGACCCCGGCGCGCCCGGCGTCCGTCGCTCCCCAGCCCCGGCTGGACCCGGCGGACCCGCCGGTGGAGGTGGAACCGACCACCGGGGCGCCGGTGGACGCCGTGCCGCGTCGGGTGCCGGTCCGGCAGCCACGCTGGCACCGGCGTTCCGCTCCGGCGGACGGCGGCACCGGCTGGGCGCCGATCGAGGAGGTGCACTGGGACGGGACCCCGCTGCGGGAGGAGCCGCACCGCCGGGCCGCCCGGTGGCCGGGCCGCCGGTCGGCGTCCCGGCCCGACCGGGCCCGACCGGCCCGTCCCCCGGACCCGGTCACCGGGCTGTCCGTGCTGCTGTCGTTGAGCCTGCTGGCCGCGTTCTTCGCCTGGGTGAGCGCCGGGCCGTTCTGGCTGGCCGTGGGCCACGCGACGAGCGGCACGGCGGTGATCACCGACTGCACCGGCGGTGGGCTGACCCAGCGCTGCCGGGGGATCTTCCTGGCCGACGGCGAGCGCTTCCGGGCCCACGGGGTCCGGGTCAGCGGGGTGCCGGCCGACCGCAGCGCCACCGGCTCGGTGCTGCCCGCCCGGATGACCGGGCCGGCCGGGGGCACCGCCTACGCGGACGCCGGCGCCGGCCGGCACCTGCGCTGGCTGCTGGGGCTGCTGGTGGTGGCCGGCTGCGCCGCCGGGATCGCCCGCTGGACCGGCGCGACCCGGTTGCCCGACCCGCGGCACCGCCGCTGGGCGGTGGGCGTGGCGCTGGCCGGCCCGCTGCTGATCACCGTCGGGTTCCTGGCCTCGGCCTGGTAGCCGCGGTCAGGCGTGCACGACCGTGTAGACCTCGCGGCGGCGCAGCCCGTACTCGGTGGCGACCTCGGTGATGGCGTCGCGCCGGGACAGCCCGGCCGCCTCCCGCGCGGCCACCGCGGCGCGCAGCGTGTCGTCGTCGGGCCGGACGGCCTCGGCCGGCGGCGCCCCGGCCACGACCAGGGTGATCTCGCCGCGCGGCTCACCCGCCGCGGCCCACTCGGCCAGCTCGCCGAGCGGCCGGCGGACCACCTCCTCGTACGTCTTGGTCAGCTCGCGGCAGAGTGCGGCGGGCCGGTCCGGGCCGAACGCCTCGGCCAGGTCGGCCAGTGCCCCGGTGATCCGGTGCGGCGCCTCGAAGAGCACCAGGGTGCGTTCCTCGGCGGCCAGGGCGCGCAGCCGGGACCGCCGGGCGCCGGGCGTGCGGGGCAGGAAGCCCTCGAAGCAGAACCGGTCGCAGGGCAGCCCGGACAGCGCCAGGGCGGTGGTCACCGCGCTCGGACCGGGGGCCGCGGTGACCGGCACACCGGCGTCGAGGGCGGCCCGGACCAGCCGGTAGCCGGGATCGGAGACGCTGGGCATGCCGCCGTCGGTGACCACTGCGACGGTGTAGCCGGCGGCGAGCACGTCGACCAGTTCCGGGGTCCGCCGCTCCTCGTTGCCCTCGAAGTAGGAGACGATCCGGCCGGGCACGGTGACCGCCAGGTCGCGGGCCAGCCGGGTGAGCCGGCGGGTGTCCTCGGCGGCGACCACGTCGGCGGTGGCGAGCACCTCGCGGAACCGGGCGGACGCGTCGGCCGGGTTGCCCAGCGGCGCGCCGAGCAGCACCAGGCGGCCAACCTCGGACATTTCACCCACGACGTGCGCTCCTTCATCGACGGCCGTACCAATCTCGGAGACGACGGGCGCCACCGGGCACCTTCGCAGCCTACGATCGCCGGGTGACGAGTGCGTCGACAGCACAGAGCGCGAACGCGGGCGGGTCCGCCGACGAGTTGACCAACGCCGACCGGGGCGCCGACGCCGCGCCGACCAGCGGCGGCGGGCGGATCCCGGCGATCGTCCGGCGACGACTCGACACCGTCGACGCCCGCCTGGACCGGGGACGCGCCTGGCTGGCCACCGGGGTCGTGGTGGCGATCGCGGCGATCCTGCGCTTCGTCGGGCTGAGCGGCCCCAACGGGAAGATCTTCGACGAGATCTACTACGCGCGTGACGCGTACGGGCTGATCGACCGCGGCGTCGAGTGGAACTACAAGGACAACGGCCCGTCGTACGTGGTGCACCCGCCGCTGGGCAAGTGGCTCATCGGCCTCGGCGAGTGGGCCTTCGGCTATCAGGACGCCGAGACCAAGATCTCGGTGCCGGGGCACCTGATGACCACCGCCCCCGAGTTCGGCTGGCGGTTCGCGGCGGCGGTCGCCGGCACCCTCTCGGTGCTGCTGCTGGTGCGGATCGGCCGGCGGATGTTCCGCTCCACCACGCTGGGCTGTGCGGCCGGGCTGCTGCTCGCCCTGGACGGCTTCCACTTCGTGCTCTCCCGCACCGCCCTGCTCGACATCTTCCTGCTGCTGTTCGTGCTGGCCGCGTTCGGCGCGCTGGTGCTCGACCGGGACGCCCGGCGGCGGCGCTGGTCCCGGGCGCTGGCGGCGGGGCTCGACCCGTCGCGGCCGGGACGGGCCGGCCGGCCGCCGTCGACCTGGCGCGACTGGCCGTGGTGGCGGCTGGCCGCCGGCGTGCTGCTCGGCTGCGCCTGCGCGGTGAAGTGGAGCGCGCTCTACTTCGTGCCGGCCTTCGCGCTGCTGGTGCTCCTCTGGGAGGTCGGGGTCCGGCGCTCGGCCGGGGTCCGCCGCCCGTGGCGGGACGCGCTGCTGGACGAGCTGCCCTGGCTGCTGGCGGCCGGCGCGCTGATGGTCCTCACCTACGTGCTCACCTGGTCCGGCTGGCTGCTCGGCGACGACGGCTACTACCGCCTGGCGAGCCGCTACCCGAACACCCCGGGGCTCAGCGACACCCCGGTCATCGGGCCGCTGATCAACCTGTGGGAATACCACAAGGCCGCGTACGGCTTCCACACCCAGCTCGACGACCCGCACAAATACCAGTCCTGGCCGTGGCAGTGGCTGCTGCTGGGCCGGCCGGTCGCCTTCTACTGGTCCGGCGACGGCAACTGCGGCGCGCCGAGCTGCGCCTCGGAGATCCTGCTGCTGGGCACCCCGCTGCTCTGGTGGTCGTTCCTGCCGGCGCTGGCGGCGACGGTCTGGCTCGGGCTGGCCCGGCGGGACTGGCGCGCCGGGGCGATCCTGCTCAGCGTGGCCGCCGGCCTGCTGCCCTGGTTCTGGTTCGCCCTGGACGGCCGCACGATGTTCTCCTTCTACGCCGCGCCGGCGGTGCCGTTCCTGGTGCTGGCGGTGGTCTACGTGCTGGGCGCGATCGTCTCGCCCGCCCCGGCCGCCGGCACGGCGACGCCGCCGAGCGTCGAGGACACCGCCGACCGCCGCCTGGTCGGCGGGATCATCGCGGGCGCGTACGTGCTGCTGGTCGCCCTCTGCTTCGGCTACTTCTACCCGATCTTCGTGGGCCGGCTGCTGGCCTACGCGGACTGGTCCGCCCGGATGTGGCTGGACGGTCGCTGGATCTGACCGGCGCGGCGGCCGGCGGGGGCGGAAAAACCGGTGGCGATCTCGGGCCGGCTCCTGCCTAGGCGGCCCGTGGCACGAAAAAGCGCGCCCCGATCGCCTGCCACGGGGGAAGCGGGCGATTGGGGCGCGCAAGACAGAGCTTAACCACAGTGCGGCAGTGGCACAACGGGTCAACCCGGGTCAGATTTCCGACGAATGCGCCACCCCACAAAAGGTTTACATCGGGCACCTTACGGTGGGTCACGCAGCGGAAACATCACGAATTCCTTACCATTCGCCGACCCGCCCGCCGGTCGCCGCACAACTCCTGATCATGCCGCTCACTGCATCGATCATCGTTGATCGACTGCCCCGGATGATCTTCCACAGTGGATCTCACTACACTCCGTCCGGTGATCAACAAGAGACGGTCGACGGCCGTCCTTCTCGGACTGCTGGCGGCCACCGCGCTGATCGGTCCGCCGCCCGCCGCGGCCGACGACGAGACCGCCGAACCACCCACCGAGCCACCCAAGGTCGAACTGGTCCTGGACGTCAGCGGCTCGATGCGCGCCCGGGACATCGACGGGCGCAGCCGGATCTCCGTCGCCCAGCAGGCGTTCAACGAGGTGGTCGACGCGCTGCCGGACGAGACCCAGCTCGGCATCCGGGTGCTCGGCGCCACCTACCGGGGCAAGGACAAGAAACAGGGCTGCCTGGACACCCAGCAGATCGTGCCGGTCGGTCCGGTGGACCGCGCGCAGGCCAAGGCCGCCGTCGCCACGCTGCGCCCGACCGGTTTCACCCCGGTGGGGCTGGCGCTCCGCTCGGCCGCGCAGGACCTGGGCACCGGCAGCACCGTCCGCCGGATCGTGCTGATCACCGACGGCGAGGACACCTGCGCCCCGCCGGACCCGTGCGAGGTCGCCCGCGAGCTGGCCGCACAGGGCACCAGGCTGGTCGTCGACACGCTCGGCCTGGCACCGGACGAGAAGGTCCGCCGGCAGCTGCTCTGCATCGCCGGGGCGACCGGCGGCACCTACACCGCGGCGCGGAGCGCCGACGAGCTGAGCGGGCGGATCACGCAGCTGGTGGACCGCGCCCGGGACACGTACACGGCCACCCCGACCGTGGTCGGCGGGTCGGCCGGGTGCGACGGCGCGCCGCTGCTCGCCCCCGGCGTCTACAGCGACCGGGAGGCGTTCGCCGAGCACCGCTGGTACCGGGTGCCGGTCCGCCCCGGGCAGGAGCTGCGCGCCTCGGTGAGCGTCGCGCTGGACCGGCCGGTGAACCCGGACTACGGCGTGCTGCTGCGGGCCACCGCGCCGGACGGGCGGGAACTCGTCCGGGGTGTCGACGCCGGCAGCGGGCGAACCGACGTGGTCTCGGCCGGGCTGCGCTGGTCGGCCGCCGAGGAGGCGGGCCCCGCCCCGACCCCCGGCGGCGCGCAGCCGGCGCGGACCGTCTGCCTGGTGGTCAGCAACTCGTTCGCACCGCGCCCCGGCACCCAGGTCGCCCCCGGCATGCCGGTGGAGCTGACCGTGGACGTGGTCGCCGCGTCCCCCGCCCCGGACGGGCCGGACCTCGGCCGCGGCTGGGCGCTGCTGCTCCTGCTCACCCTGGCCGGACTGGTCACCGGTCTGGTCGCCGGGCTGCTCACCCGCTGGTGGGTGGCCACCTGGAGGGAGAACTGAGGATGCGTACGCCGATCCGCTCCGCGGCGGCGCTGGCCGCCGTCGGGCTGACCCTCACCCCGGCGACCGCCGCCGCGGCGCCGACCCCGTCCCCCGGGGCGACCACCGTCACCAAGGCCGGCACCTCGTTCCTGACCGCCACGCCCGTCATCCCCGGCCAGCCGGTCCGGGTGGGCGCCTCGACCGGTGACCACCTCTACTGGTCGTTCCGGGCCGAGGCCGGCCAGGTCCACGAGGTCACCGCCACGGTCTCCTTCGCCAAGCCGCGCACCGGCGCGTCCACCTGGACCGTCGACGTCTTCGACGGGCTGCGCCGCCGCCAGGCGTGCACGGCCGGCGCGCAGACCCCGACCGCGGACGCGGCCGCGACCAGCGTCGCCCTCGGCTGCACGCTGCGCCGGGTCCGGCCCTGGGCGGAGCCGTGGTCCGGCGACCCGCTGCCCGGCACCTACTACCTCCGGCTCTCGGTGACCGACCTCCCCGAGCCCGACCTGGGCCTGCCGGTCGAGGTGGACCTGCTGGTCGGCGCGGACGCCGCCGGCGGCGGGTCCGGCGACGACGGGGAACTGGAGGCGCCGCTGGTGCCGAACACCACGGCCGGCACGGTGCTCACCGCCGAGCCGGCGCCCGAGCCGGTCGCCGAGGAGGAGAGCAGCCTCGCCGGCTGGCTCCCGGAAGCCGGCTCGCGCTGGGTGTGGACCGGCGTGGGTGGCGTGCTCGCCGCCGTGGCGGGCGTGGTGGGCTTCGCGCTCACCCGTCGGCCCCGCCGCCCCTGAGCCCGCGACCGGTGGCCGCCGCGAACCCGACGCGGCGGTCACCGGAAGCGCGGGTCAGAAGGTCCGCGGGCCGCGCGGCACCCAGCCGATGAACCGGTCCTGGAGCGAGGAGACCGGCGCGGCACGCAGGTCCTGCGTGGCGGCGGCCAGGCAGGAGCCGAGATAGACGCTCAACGAGGCACGGTCCACCTGGTACTCGTCCAACAGTTGTCGGCGTTTCGTGGCGCAGGGCCAGTCGTCGCCACAGGATCCGCAGGTCCAGTCGGGGGTCACGGGGGCATGCTCGCCCGGTCGTGGTTCCGACGCCTTCGCGCCAGGCGTCATCGGCCGATCCTCTCGTCAGTGGACGGGTTCTTGTGGACGGTGCCTCCCCGGAACGATCGAACAGCGTCCCGGAACGCTCCGGCGTTACACGGTTGCGGTAGGTTGCGCGCCATGCGGGACCTACTGCCGCCCGAGGTCGCCGTGGCGGTGGCCGGCGCCGCGGACTGGACCGGCGCGCTGCTCCCGGCCGAGCGGGCCTGCCTGGGCGAACGCGCGGTGGCCAGCCGCCGGCGGGACTTCACCGCCGGCCGGGTGTGCGCCCGCCGGGTGCTGGCCGGGCTCGGGCTGCCGGCCACACCGGTGCCCACGGGCCCCGACCGGGCCCCGGTGTGGCCGACCGGCGTGGTCGGCGCCATCACCCACACCCGGGACTACTGCGCGGTCGCCGCCGCCCGCGCCACCGAGGTCCGCGCCGTGGGCATCGACGCCGAGCGCCACCGGGAGCTGAGCACGGGCGTACGCCGGAAGGTCTGCCTGCCCGAGGAGGAGGCGGACCTGGCCCGGTTCCCCGGCGGCGTCGCCTGGGCGACCGTGCTGTTCAGCGTCAAGGAGACCGTCTACAAGGTCTGGCATCCGCTCGTCGGGACCTGGCTCGACTTCGCCGACGCCCGGGTCACGCTCGACCCCGACGCCGGCAGGTTCACGGCCCGGATCGCGCCGGCCCGGATCGCCGCCGCTCCGGTGACCGATCCCCCGTCGTCGATATCCGGTCGGTTCACGGTGGACGCCGATCTGGTGCGCACCGCCGCCGTTCTGGTACTGCGGTGAGGGCCTGACGGTCGCGTTGCCGCCGGCTTGTACCGTCGTCCCGACTGACGATCTCGAAGGTGCCCAAGGAGTACGGTGAGCCACCCTCAGCCTCCGTTCGGACCGCAGGACCCGAACCAGCAGCCTCCGGAACCGCCGACCCAGGCGTTTCCCACCGCGCCGATGCCGCCGGTGTCCGGCAGCCCGTACGCGCCACAGCCGCCGGTCTCGGGCGTACCGCAGCCGCCGACCTCGGGCGCCCCGTACCCGCCGCCGGGCGGGGCGCAGCCGCCGTACCCGCCGCCGGGCGGGGCGCAGCCGCCGTACCCGCCGGTTGCGGGGGCGGCGTTCCCCCCGCCGGCCGGGCAGTACCCGCCGCCGGCGTACCCGCAGCCCGGTCCGTACCCGCCCGCGCCCGGCCAGTTCGGGCCGCCGGCGAGGAAGTCCAACAAGAACGTCTGGATCACCGTCGGCATCGTCGTGGCGGTCATGCTGCTGCTCTGCTGCGGCGGCGGCATCTTCGCCATCTACAGCGGGGCGCAGAAGACCAAGGACGCGATCGACAGCCTGCCCACCCCGGGGGTCACCTACAGCAACCCGGTCGACGACACCGCGACCGGCGGCACCTCGGCGACGCCGGAGCCGGGCCGCACCGACGGCGAGACCTTCAACATGCCCTCCGGCGACACGCTGATCGTCAACGACGACGACGGCACCGTCGAGATCACGGTCAGCAACTTCCGGACCAAGGACAAGGCCTGCCGGGAGTTCATGCCGGATCCGAAGAACGGCATGTACCTGATCGCCGACGTGACCGCCGAGGTCACCAAGGGCACCGGCTCGATCAACCCGTTCTTCTTCAAGTGGGTGGGCTCCGACGGCGCCGAGGAGAGCGGCGTGGGTGGCGCCTTCTCCGGCTGCGGGAAGCTCATGGGCTCGGGCAACAACCTGCCCACCGGCAGCAAGCGCACCGGCCAGCTCATCTTCGACGTGAAGACCAAGAGCGGCACGCTGGAGTACCAGCACCACCTGCGCACCGCGGGCTCCTGGAAGCCGTAAGGGCTCACGCGCACCAGCAGGGGGGTCGGTCCCGAGTGGACCGGCCCCCTTCGCGTTGTCCGGGCGGTCGGCCCGCTCGGCCGTTCGGACATTTCCGTGTGCGCACACCGTCGGCGCGCCGATAGGAAGGACGGATGGCCCACGAGACGACCATCCCGCTGCTGCCGTGCCGGTCCCTGGACGACGTGACGCCCTTCTACCAGGCCCTCGGCTTCCAGGTCAGCTACCGGCAGACGCGACCCAACCCGTATCTCGCACTGCACCGCGAGGACCTTCACCTGCACTTTTTCGGGATGGCCGAGTTCGATCCGGCAACCTCGTACGGCTCCTGCCTGGTCGTGGTGGACGATCTGGTCGGGATCCACCGGGAGTTCGCCGCGGGCATGCGGGCGGCCTACGGCAGGGTGCTCGTCTCCGGGATGCCGCGGATGACCCGGCCCCGGGTCCGGAAGAACTACGACGGGCACACCGGCTTCAGCATCGTCGACCCCGGCGGCAACTGGATCCGGTTCGTGGCCCGCGCGGCGCCCTCGACCGCCGGCGACCACGCCACCGGGCGGCTGGCCCGGGCGCTGGAGAACGCCGTGGTGCAGGCCGACTCGCGTGGGGACCACCGGCAGGCCGCCCGGATCCTCGACTCGGCGCTGTCCCGGGCGGACGCCGCCGGCGACCCGGTCGTCCACGTCGAGGCGCTGGTCTACCGGGCCGAGCTGGCCGTGGTGCTGGACGAGCCGGCGGTCGCCCGGGAGTTGCTGGCGCGGGCGGGCTCGGTGCCGCTGGGCGAGGAAGGTCGGGAGGGGTCGGCGGCCACGCTGCGGCACGCGGCGGACCTGGCCGCGGCCGTCGACCAACCACACACCGGGCGGCACCTCGGGTTTCAGTCCTCGGGGGCCGGGGACGCCGCTGGCGCAGGGGCGCGACGGCGCCACGACGACAGGGGAGGCGGCATGAGCGTCGAACGGGCGAAGGACGACCTGGAGGATCTGGCCGGCCCGGCCCGGGCACGGTTGGGCGACATGAACCGGGACGAACGGTCCGAGGCGGACGAGGTGCGGCGCCAGGACGAGATCCGGGGCAAGCGGCCCGGTGAGCACGTCCAGCAGGACGCCCGGGACGCACGGGACGATTTCACCGCCTGAGGCGTCCCGGTCCCGGCCGGCGGCGGCCCTCACCTCGTCGGCGGCAGGAACAGGTGGCCGTGCCAGGCGCCCCGGGCGGTGCGGCCGGCCACCGTCGTCCAGGCGGCCACCAGCAGCCCGAACAGCAGCACGGCGAGCGCCGTCAGCATGGCCGAGCCGGCACGGGCGGCCAGACCGGTGACGCCGGTGACCAGCGTGCCGACCGGGAAGGTGAAGCTCCACCAGGTGAGCGAGAAGGGCAGCCCGGCGCGCGCGGTGCGCAGCGTGATGGCGGCCGCCAGGGCCAGCCAGACCAGGGCGAACCCCAGCACGGGTACGCCGTAGAGGACGGCGAACATCTGCGCGCCGGCCGCGTACGGTTCGGGCAGCACCCCGTCGGAGGCCCGGCCGAGCAAATGGGCCGCGGTGATCGACTGGCCCAGCGGCCCCAGCACGATCCACAGGGTGGGGACCATCCGGGCGGGGCCGACCCGGTGGACGACCAGCCGGTTCCAGAGCTGCGGCAGGATGACCAGGGTGGCGACCAGGCTGACGCCGAACATCGCGTAGCAGGCGATCACCAGGTCGAGCCGGGCCTGCCCGGCCGGCAGGTGCGGCACGAGCAGCGCGCCGTTCGCGGCCGAGACCATCGGCGGCACCACCGGCATCAGCCAGCCACCGAACGCGGCGTCCGGCCCGATCCGGTGCCGGGTCATCATCAGGTACGGGATCGCCACCGTTGTCAGCAGGCCCAGCCCGGTCCCGGCGCCCCACAGCAGGAGGTCGACCGCCACGGCGGCGCGCTCACCGATCAGGGCGGGGCCGAGCAGCAGCGCACCCCCGCCGACGGTCATGAGCGCCATCGGCGGCGCCCCCCAGAACTGCGCCATGACCGGGTCGGCGGCGTACCCGAGCGCGGTCTCCCGGTCGCGGCGCAGGTGCACCGCCCAGGCGGCGACCAGCGCCACCAGGAGTGCCGCCGCCGCGAGCCAGCCGGCAGTCGCGAGGAACCGCAGCCCCGGCAGGTGCACCGGCAGGCCGGCAGCGGCGGTGGCCACGATCCCGGTGCCCATCACCGAGGCGAACCAGTTCGGTCCGAGGTAGGTGACGGTGCCGGGGCGACGCGTCCGGGTGGGCGGGTGGTGCAGGCTGGTCATGCGTCAACCCTGGGGCGGCCGGCGCCGACCCGGTAGGCGGTGATCCCCGACCGAGCCATAACCTTTCCTTATGCCTCTGCCGCCGCAGGTGACCGACCTGAGCAGCCTCGACCTGCTGCTCTCCGTCGCCCGGCTCGGCAGCATCGGCCAGGCCGCGGCGGAACACCGCATCTCCCAACCGGCGGCCAGCGCCCGCCTGCGTCACCTGGAACGCCGGCTCGGCCTCACCCTGCTCCACCGCACTCCGCGCGGGTCCGCGCTCACCCCGACCGGCGCGCTGATCGCCGACTGGGCCCGCACCGTGGTGGAGGCGGCCGACTCCCTCGCCGCCGCCGTGCAGGCGCTCCGCGTCACGAAGGAGAGCCGGCTCGTCGTCGCGGCCAGCCAGACCGTCGCCGAATACCTTCTCCCGGCGTGGCTCGTGGCACTGCGCGTACGCCATCCGGACCTCGCCGTGACCCTCCAGGCGGTCAACTCGGCGGACGTGGCGGCCCGCCTCCTCGGCGAACGGGCCGACCTCGGCTTCGTCGAGGGCCCCGACCTACCCGCCGGCCTTCACGCGGAGACCGTCGCCACGGACCGGCTCACGGTGGTCGTCGCCCCTGCGCACCGGTGGGCGCGCCGGCGACGCGGCATCACCCCGACCGAACTCGCCACCGCGCCGCTTGTCGCTCGGGAGGCCGGCTCGGGCACCCGCCGGGCGTTGGAGAGCGCGCTGCGCGAGCAGGGCGTCGGCGAGTTCGCCGCGCCGATACTCGAACTCTCCTCGACGACGGCGATCAAGCACGCGGTCGCGGCGGGAAGCGGCCCCGCCGTGCTCAGTTCCCTCGCGGTCAGCACCGAACTGGCCGCCGGCGCGCTGGTCGCGGTGCCCGTCAACGGGCTCGGCCTGCACCGCCGGCTACGGGCGGTGTGGCCGGCGGGACGGCAGCTCACCGGGCCGGCCCGGGACCTGCACGCGATCGCCCGGCGGCACGGATGACGCCGGACCCGCGATGTCGTTTCAGCCACGCGCCTCGGTGACCGCACGGCTCCGAGCGGCCGGTGGGAGCGGGAGAGCCTCGGCGCCACGGGTGGCCCAGAGCGCGACTCCGATGTAGAGGATCTGCTCGGGGACGCGCTGCCACAGCGGGGACGCCGGCTCGCCCGCCAACGGAACCGCCGCCGTGGCGGCGTAGATGTTCGCCGGCAGCAGCACGACGAAGAGCAGCGCCAGGCAGTAGCCGGCCGCGCGGCGGGTGGCCGGCAGGACCAGGCCCACGGCACCGAGGAGCTCCAGCACGCCGGTGAGGTACACCATGGCGGACGGGAACGGCACCGCGGGCGGCACCATCCGGGCCAGGTCGTCGTGGGTCGGCATCACCGTGACGCCGGCCGGGACGAAGTGCGCGCTCGCGGTCATGACCAGCATGAGCGCGAGAGCGTGGGCCGCGGCGGCCGGCCGGCGGGCGAACCGGCGTACGCCGAGGGCGCCGAGCCCGCGCAGTCCGACGAGCGCGATGAGGAGGACGAGGAGGGGCATGGCCACACACCTATCTAGTCGCCGTCAAGTTCACGTCGAACGTAGCCTCGGACCCCTATCTTGTCAATGACAAGTTGGGTCGGGCCTAGGGCGGCGGCGAGGGCGCCTCGCCGGGGTGCCGGTGCTCGCGTATCCCGTCCCACAGCGCCACCCCGCCCAGGATCACGGTGGCGGCCGCGGCGGCGAGCAACGGCGCGCGGTGCAGAAGCGCCGGCGTCACGGCGGCGAGCGCGACCAGTCCGATCACCCGGGACGGGGAGACCCGGGCGAACACCTCGTACTCCAGGCGGGTCCGCCCGGCGAGGAACAGCGCCGGCCCGCCGAGGATGACCGCGAGCCAGAGCGGGTCCTGGTGCCCGCGCGGCTCCCGGATGACCAGCGCGTAGCCGACGCCGGCGGCCAGAATGCCCGTCACGATGGCCAACTGGGTGTAGTACCCGGACTTTCCGAGCCGCTCCGGACGGGGCGCGATCTCGACGGCGGCGGCGAACACCGCCCCTGCCCGGTGGAAGTAGATCCGCCACATCAGCACCGCGGTGGTGAAGGACAGCACGGCCGGCGCCACCCGGTCGGGGGTGAACTCGTCCGCGAACGTCGCTCCGGTGAGCAGGATCGTCTCGCCGATGGTGATGACGATGAGCTGCTGGTAGCGCTCCGCGAGGTGCTCGCCCGCCCGTCGCCAGTCCTCCGGCCCGGTCCGACCGAGCCCTGGCACGGGCCAGCCGAACACGAGCGCCGCGTAGTCCAGGGCGATCGCCAGCGTCCAGAGCGCCCCGCGCGCCGGGCTCTGCGGGACCAGCGCCGCTCCGGCGATCCACGGCACCGCGGACATGGCGGCCCAGCACAGGTGTCGCGCGGCGTTGCGCCGCTCGCGGTACCCCGGCGAGATCAGGAGGATGACGGGCTTGCCGGTCTGGATGGCGACGTACGTGATCGCGAAGAGCAGCCCGCGTGCGCCGAACGCGTGCGGCAACGTGACCGCGATGATCATGCTGCCGAACATCGTCCAGACGATCAACAGCTGGGTCACCGGTTGTCGGGGCTCGACCCTGCTGGTGACCCAGGCCGCGTGGACCCAGACCATCCAGAGCGCCAGCAGCAGGAGCACCGTCTGGCCGACCTCGGGCAGGACCACCCGGCGGTCCGTGGTGAAGTCCTCGATCAGGCGCTGCGAGAACCGGGTCAGCACGAAGACGTAGACCAGGTCGAGGAGGAGTTCCCCCTCCCGGCCCTGCAACAGTCCGCGCCAGCCGCCGATCGTCATCTATCGCCCGCGTTCCTGTCCGCTTCGCACCGGTTTAGGCAGTCGTACCACGGCGCTCGTGCCACGGACGCGGATAGGCGAAACCCCCGGCGGTCAGCCGAAGAGGTCGTCGCAGACGCGCCAGGCAGGGCCCGCCCCGAGGTGGAGGCTCACCGACGTCGTCCGGCCCGATCCGTCGGTCAGTCGCACCGTCACGGAGGCGCTGCTGCCGGCCGGGTTGGCGAAGACGGCCCGGCCCAGCGCGTGCGAGATTGGCCGGCCCAGGCGCTCCGATCTCGACCTGCCGGGGTACGAACCGGCGGTCGGTCGGGATGGTCGCCGGCGCGCCTATGGTGGGCGGATGATCCTCGCCGATTTCGCCGGCTCCTGGTCCGGCACCAACGGGTTCCGGTTGATGCCCGCCGACCCGCTCGCGGAGTCGCCGGCCGCGATCACCGTCACGCCGGCTGCCGGCGGTCACCTGACCTCGGTCGCCTACTCCTGGACGCATCCGGACGACGGACCGCAGGACGGCCTGCTCGTCGTCGGAGCCGGCCACCAGGAGGGCACGCTGGTCGCCGTGTGGGGCGACTCGTGGCACCAGCAGCCGACGCCGATGTCGTTGACCGGCGGCCCGGCACCGGACGGGACGTTCGAGCTGACGGGCGAGTACGGCGGCGGCTGGGCGTGGCGGATCGTGTTCGACACCGCCGATGCCGGGCACCTGCGCATGCGGATGGACAACGTGATCCCCGCCGACCAGGCCACGGCCGAGACGCCCGCCGGCCCCTACCCGGCCATGGTCACCGAGGTGGCACGGTCGGGCGGCGGCCGGCATTCCTCGTAGGCTGCATCTCGCACGCGGTGGACAGGAGGCTGAGGTGGCCGGGACGACGGTGGCCGAGGTGATGGCCGAGCTGGCCGCGCTCGAGGACCCGCGGACGCGCGAGGTGAACGAGCGACACGGTGACGACCACGGGGTGAACCTCGGCAAGCTGCGCGCGCTCGCGAAGCGGCTGAAGACGCAGCAGGAACTCGCGTGCCAACTCTGGGAGACCGGTGACACCGCGGCGAGACTGCTGGCGATCCTGATCTGCCGCCCGAAGGCGTTCGAGCGCGACGAGTTGGACCGCATGCTGCGTGCGGCGCGCACCCCCAAGGTGCACGACTGGCTCGTCAACTACGTGGTGAAGAAGAACCCGCACGCCGAAGAGCTGCGGCTGGCCTGGTTCGCCGATCCGGATCCGGTGGTGGCGAGCGCCGGCTGGGCGCTGACCACCGAACGCGTGGCGAAGAAGCCCGAGGGCCTCGACCTCGCGGGCCTGCTCGACGTCATCGAGACGGAGATGAAGGACGCCCCGGACCGCCTGCAGTGGGCGATGAACCACTGCCTGGCTCAGATCGGGATCGAGCACCCCGAGCACCGTGCCCGCGCGATCGGCATCGGCGAGCGCCTGGAGGTGCTCAAGGACTACCCGACCTCCCCGGGCTGCACCTCTCCGTTCGCGCCGATCTGGATCACCGAGATGGTGGGCCGACAGCACGGTAGGTAGGTCAACTCACTTGCGGTAGTAGAAGTCGGCGGCCTCACCAGCATGGGCCGGCGCGGAGATCGTCAAGGGCTTCGCGTGATCCCTCATGGTGGTGGTCATCGTCAGTTTCGGGCCGTCGCTGGGGCTCAGCTCCACCCTGATCGAGGTGACCCAGCCCTGGTCGTCGGTGGTGATTGTGAACGGCGACAGGGGCGTGCCGATCGAGACGATGCTCGGTGCGCCCACGGGGAGGAACGACGTGGCGTCCTTGCCGTCGGGGTCGAAACGGCCGGTGTAGGTGTGCCCGGCGCGGTCCACCGAGACGATCGACGAGGTGAACGCCTTCAGGCCGGTCGGGTCGACCCAGTCGAAGCGCAGGAAGGGATCGTCGCGCTTCACCCGCTTCAGATCGACGTGCACCCAGCCCTTCTCGTCGGACGGTCGGACGTAACTGTCGGTGCCGATCACGATCCGGCTCCCCGCCGACGGGTACTTTCCGCCGGTGACCGAGATCGTGGCCTGGAAGCGGCGCTTCCTCGGATCGAAGGCGCCCGTGCCGGTGACCTTCTGTCCTTCGGGCAGGCTGCCGCGCACCGCGTACCGGTGGGCGACCCCCTGCGACCGCTGCAACGCCGCGTTCAAGTCGGCGCGGACGTCGGGCGTCGGAGACGGCACGGCGGTCACGGCCTGGACCGGTTTCTCGGCACGCGTGGGCTCCGTCGTCCGGGTGCATCCGGCAGCCAGGAGCAGACCGCCGGCCAGGCCCAGCGCGAGCAGGGCGGTGCTCTGTTTCATGGTGGTTCCCCCGTGAGCCGCCGACTGGTAGCGGGACGGAAGCACGATAGCGGACCCGGTCGGCGCCGGGCGCCCCTCGCGGCAGACGGCCGAGGCACGGCTGCAAGCTCGTGGGGGGCATACGAGGTCGAGCACGAGTGGGTGCGCATTGAACTGGTTGGGGCGTCACCCGAGGAATGCCTCTTCAGCGGGGTCGTCGATCCGTCCCGGGCGGCTCCGAGCGCGAACCGGGCGGGCTCGGCCGTGGGCCGAGCCCGCCACTCCAGTTCCACCCGTTCCGCGTCACGCCGTCAGCGCTGCAGTGTCAGCACCCCCGGCCGGTAGGGCAGGAGGCCGTAGTCGCCGCCGGAGTTGGGGGAACGCCCCTGGTAGAGCAACTGCAGATTGCAGGGGTCGACGGTCATGGTCTGATCGGCGTTGCTGCGGATCAGCTCCCCGTGACTGATGTCGTTGGTCCAGGTGGCGCCGCTGTTGGCCTTGCCGGCGAAGGGATTGCTCTCGCTCGCGGCCTGGGGCGTCCAGGAACCGCCCAGACTGGTGGCCGTGAACGAGCGGAAGTAGCGACCCTGCGAGCCGATCGCCTCGACGAGCATGAGGTACCGGTTCTGGCCCTGGAGCTTGTAGACCTGAACCGCTTCGAACAGGTTGTTCGTCGTGTCGCTCATGATCACCGTCGAGGTCGAGCCGAAGCTGCCCGGGAAGTTTCCGATCGGCATGCTGGCCCGGTAGATCCTTCCGTTGTCCCCGGCGAAGAACAGATACATGTTCGTGCTGTCACCGATGAGCGCCTGGTCGATGGGCCCGGTGGAGGAGTTGGAGATGCTGCCGGAGAAGAGCGTCTGGGGCGCCGACCAGCTGTTCACGTTGGTGGGGTCGGTCGACGTCCGGTAGGAGAAGGCGGGTCCACCCCACTGGTAGGCGAGCACCCAGAGGTTCCGCGGGGCGAAGTAGAAGAGCGAGGGCGCGACAGCGGCGAAGGGCATCGCGTTCTGGCTGGCGGAGGCCATGTCGGACCAGTTCGTGAAGACGCCGAAGTTCATCGAGCCCCACGTGGTTCCCGTGTCGTGCGTCGTCGCGTAGACGAGATGCCTGCCGTTGTAGGGGGCGTGGGTGAAGTCCTTGAGCGAGACCCATCCCGACCTCGGGGTCGCCAGCGGCCCCGTCGATGTCCAGCGGTAGGTCGAGGGAAGAGCGCACGTGCCGGGCGGCGGCGTGGTGGGGCTGCCCCCGCCGTCGACGCGGACGAGTTGCCACTGCTGGTTGCTGCCGTTCCAGTCGTCGTACTGCACGATGTTCCCGCCGTCCGCGGTCGAGGCGCCCTGCACCTCCACCACCTTGTTGCTGTTCCGGTTGACCAACCTGACGTAGCCACCATCGGAGTCGGCCAACCGGAACTGCTGGTTGGCCCCGTTGCCGTCGGTCCACTGCACGATGCTGGCACCGTTGGCGGTCGACCAGTTGTAGACGTCCAGAACCTTGCCGGAGAGCCGCGACCGCAGCCGGTAGTAGCCACCGCCCGAGTCCACGAACTGCCACTGCTGCTGGTTGCCGTTGTTCCGCGCCCACTGCACGATGCGGGCACCGTCATTCGTGGCCAGGTTGTACACGTCCAGGGCCTTGCCACTGTTTCGGTTGATCAACACGTACCACGCGCTCGTGTCGACCGTCGCCGCGGCGGCGGGCGTCGACACCACTGCGACGGCGGCGGCACCGACCACCGCCGTCACGCCAGCTGAGATGACCTTCAGCAACCACCGGCGCCGCCGCGACCGCGGCACGACCGGTGGAGACCCACCAAAGGCAGACATGATCTTCCTCCAATGCCCAAGGGACCGAACGATCCGCCCGATGACGGGCGCACCGCGACGCATGGCTGCGCGCACGCGTCGAGATATGAGCGTTAACAAAGCGTCCGCATGCCCTTTGGCGCACGCCTGATCCAAGGTCCACGCACGCAGGCTCGCCCGGTGAGCCACAGGTGCCGCCGCCCCTTAGCCATCGACTGTGAGCGATAACATTCGGCGCGTCAAGTCCCGGTGCGCCGGGCCGGACGGCCGGCGAGGCGCCGCAGCGGCCCGCAAGGAGTACAAGATCGAAAAAGGCCGTCTCCGACTAGCGGAAACGGCCTTTGAACGGGGTGGAGCTGAGGGGATTTGAACCCCTGACCCCCTCGATGCGAACGAGGTGCGCTACCGGTCTGCGCCACAGCCCCTCCGCTGGCGTACCAGCGTCGGTCCCACCCGGCTTTCACCGGGCGGGCCGGCGACAAGGCTAACAGGTTCCGCACCTCCGGCGCGAACCACCCCGCCGCCCGAGCAGATCTTGGAGGGAAAAGGCCCCCAGGGGGGCCCAAACCCTCCAAGATCGCCGAGCGGACCTCAGGCGGGGGCGTACGTCAGGTCCAGGACGCCGCTCTTGAAGGTCGAGCTGTTCAGCAGGCGCAGGGGGTACGTCGCCGTGTCCTCGAAGAGCCGCTGACCGCGCCCCACGGCGATCGGGTGGACCAGCAGCCGCAGCTCGTCCAGCAGCCCGTTGGCAAGCAGCCACCGGACCGTGGTGGCGCCACCCGACATGGCGATCTCCCCGTCGGTCTGCGCCTTGATCTCCCGCAGCCGCGCCGCGACCTGGTCGGAGTCTCCCGAGATCAGGTGCGAGTTCTGCCAGGTCGTCTCGGTGAGGGTGGTGGAGAGCACGTACTTCGGCACCGAGTTGATGAACGACGCGAACTCGATGTCGTCGCCGGTCTGGTTCGGCCAGTACTCCGACCACTCCTGGTACTGCGTGCGCCCCATCAGGAACGCCGTGGTCGCCGCCACCCCGCGGCCGACGGCGGCGCCCATCTCGTCGTCGAAGTAGGGGAAGTGCCACTGGTCGGGCCGCTCCACGACACCGTCCAGCGAGATGAAGAAGTTCGACACGATCTTGGCCATCACAAGCTCCCCTGTCCGCGGCCGGCTCCGCACCGGCCTTCACCAACCCGTCGGACGACCTCCGCCGAATTCGACACCACCGGCCAGAAAATTTCAGGCGCCGCGCCCGCTCTGATACGGCCGCCCCCGCAGGCCGCCCGCCCGCCGGTAGGAGACCGAGCCGCCGCTCGCCGCGGGCGGCAGGTCCGCGGGCCGGTCCAGCCCCATCGCGGTACGCCGGACCGCCTCCCGCTGGGCCGCCAGCCGGCGCTGCGCCTCCCGCCGGGCGGCGGCACGCCTCGCCTGCTCGCGGCGCACCTCGGCCTGGCGGGCGGCCAGCCACGCCGCCTCCCGGGCCTCCGCGCGCCGCCGCCGGCGCTCGGCCAGGGCCCGCTGCCGCAGGTGTACGACGTACGACACGAGCAGGGCGCCGGTGACCGAGACGCTGATCCAGAACCCGGGGCTGACCAGCACCACGCCGATCAGTTCGACGAAGTTGAGCAGTAGCAGCGCGGCGAGCACGCGGCGCCGGCGGTAGATCGCCGGGGTGTGCCGCCGCCGCTGCGGCGGGTGCCGTCGGCGGGACTTGGCCGGGGCGGGCGGCACCGACCGGAGCCGGCCCGAGCGGCGCCGGACGGGTGGTGCCGACACCGGCCGGGCGAGACTACCCGTGTCGGCGTCTTCACTGAGAGTGACTACAAGGGAGCGCGGCGGGTGCACCGGGCGCCGTCCGGGCACGGTGCGCCGCCGACGGCGGCGCTGGAGCACCCGGGCCGTCGACTGCGCCCGCTCCGCCACCAGCCGCTCGGTGGCGTCGTACCGGCGGACCAGCGCCGGCGCGAGGGCGAGCAGACCGGCGGCGGCGAGGACGGCGAGGAGCACCGAGGTCGGCACCCTCACCCCTCCCGTCACCAAAGTTCGGGGCGAGCGCCACAAGACCGCAACTTCTTCCGTCGCCCGTCGTTTACGGCGCAGATCGTGCGGGCAGGCAGCGCTTGCCACAGCTTGCAGTTACTTGAGGTTACGGGCCGCCGACCTACTTCACCGTGCGCCGCGCCGGGCGTGGCGGGTGGGACGCTTCACCCGCGGTTGTCACGTACGCGGTGCCAGCGGGCCAGCAGTCCACCCTCGGCGGCCACTTCCTCACTGGTCATCGCGTATCCGATGTGGTCCCGCCAGGCGCCGTCGATGTGCATGTAGCGCACGTGGTAGGCCTCCTCGCGGAAGCCGAGCTTCTCCACCACCCGGCGGGACGGCTGGTTCTCCGGCCGGATGTTGACCTCGATCCGGTGCAGGCCGCCGGGGCCGAAGGCGTGGTCCACGGCCAGGGCCACCGCGGTGGGGATGACGCCGCGACCGGCCACTCGGGAGTCCACCCAGTAGCCCACGTAGCCGGAGCAGAACGCCCGCCGCACGATGCTGCCCACGTTGAGGTGGCCGACCAGCCGCTCCGCGCCGTTCTCGCGCAGGCAGACCGCGAACGGCATACCGTCGCCGGTCCGGGCGGACTTCCGCTGGTCGGCGTGGACGAAGCGGAAGGCGGCGGGCGAGTTCAGCTCGTCCCAGCCGCCCGGCAGGTGGGACTCCCAGGGGGCCAGCCAGGCCCGGTTGGCCCGCCGGATCTCCGACCAGGCCGTCGCGTCGGAGCGCCGGTAGGGCCGCAGCACCACCGGACCGTCCACCAGCACCGCCGGCCAACCTGGCGGCCGTCGGAACCAGCTCACCGGCGCCGGTCCAGCAGGAGAACGTCCACAGTTGACCCCGCCGCCGCGGTGGTGACCCGCTCGCCGAGAACGAGCAGCCCGTTCGCCTCGGCCAGGCCGGAGAGGGTGAACGGCCCGCCGGCGAGCGGCTGCACGGTGTAGCCGCCGCCGCGCCGCTCGGCGACGTGCGCCGGGCGGAACTCGCGCAGCCCGACCGGGGACGAGACCGTCTCCAGCAGGTGCGCCCGGACGCTCGGCCGGAACACCGGTTCGGCGCCGGCCAGCAGCTGGATGGCCGGGCGCGCCAGCACCTCGAAGCCGATCAGCGCCGCGCCGGGCTCACCGGGTAGACACACCACCGGCACCTCCTCGGCGCCGACCGTACCGAATCCGAGGGCCGTTCCGGGATAGAGGGCGACCTCGGTGAAGGCGACGGGCCCGGCCCGGCCGCCCTCCCGGCGGGACAGGATCCGGCGGACCATGTCGCCGGGGCCGGTGCCGGTGCCGCCGGTGGTGATGATCAGGTCGGCCCGCAGGGTCTGATCCTCCAGCAGCCCGCGCAGCGCCTCCGGGTCGTCGTCGCAGATCCCCACCCGGTACGCCAGCGCGCCCGCCTCGGCCGCGGCGGCGGTCAGCGCGTGCGAGTTGGTGTCCACCACCTGGCCGGGCTGGCTGCCCCGGCCGACGTCGACCAGTTCGTCACCGGTGGCCACGATGACCACCCGCGGGCTGGGCCGGACCACCACGTGCCCGATGCCGGTGGCGGCGAAGACCGCGACCAGGGCGGGCGAGACGTACGTGCCGGCGCGGGCGAGCAGCGTGCCGGCGGGCAGCTCCTCACCGGCGCGGCGGACGCCGTACCCCCGCTTGGGGGCGCGGTAGATCTCCACGGCGGCCATGCCCTGGTCGGTCCACTCCACCGGGACCACCACGTCGGCGCCGATGGGCAGCGGCGCGCCCGCGGCCACCGAGAAGCAGGAGCCGGGGGTGAGCCGGACCGGCCGCCAGCTCGCCGCGCCCAGGTCGCCGACCACGTTCAGCCGGATGCTGCGGCCACCGGGAATACCGGAGGGGGCCGGGACGTAGCCCGGCCCCCGGCTCCCTCCGGAGATGTCCTCCCAGCGCGCGGCGTACCCGTCCACCGCCGCCTGGTCGAAGGCGGGGAAGGAGTGCGGCGCGACCACGTCCTCGGCGAGGACGTTGCCGTACGCCTGGGTGAGGTCGAGGTCGAGCGGAGGCAGCGCGCGTAACCTGCGCAGCACGCTGCCCAGGTAGTCGGCGAGCGGCGTCAACTCGTTCGCGGCCGCCTCGGCGTCGGCCGTCGCGGTCATGTACCGGCACCGCCGGACGCGTCGCGCATCCCGTTCAGGATCGCCGCGCTGACGGTCTCGTCGCCGTTGTTGACGAACTCGGTCAGCCACTTGCGGAACTCGGCGCCCAGGTCGTCCCGCTCGACCGCGATCTGCACCACGGTCTGGAGGTAACCGAGCGGCTGGCCGGTGTCGTAGCGGGTGCCCCGGTAGACGATGGCGTGCACCGGCACCCCCTCGGTACGCAGCAGCTCCATGGCGTCGGTCAGCTGGATCTCCCCGCCGCTGCCCGGCTCGGTCCGCCGGATCGCGTCGAAGATCTTCCCGGGGAGCACGTAGCGGCCCAGGACGGCGAGGTTGCTCGGCGCGTCCTCCGGCTTCGGCTTCTCGACCATGCCGGTGACCTTGACGACCTCGGCGAGGTCGCTGAACTCGTCACCGGCCGGCTCGACGGAGGCGATGCCGTAGCGCGAGGTCTCCGCCGGGTCGACCTCGAAGAAGGCCAGCACGATGCCGCCGGTGCGGGCCTGGAGGTCCAGCATGGCCGGCAGCAGCGGCTCGTCCATCTTGACGAACTCGTCGCCGAGCAGCACCGCGAAGGGCGCGTCGCCCACGTGGGACTCGGCGTAGCCGACGGCGTGACCGAGGCCGAGCTGCTCGGGCTGGCGGCAGGTGTAGATCTCGGCCAGCTCCTCGGGGCGGCGTACGGCCTCCAGCACGTCGGGCTTGCTCTCCAGCCGTGCCTCCAGGTCGGGCCGGCGGTCGAAGTGGTCCACCATCGACGTCTTGCCGCGCCCGGTGATCAGCAGCACGTCGGTCAGGCCGGCCTGGGCGGCCTCCTCGACGATGTACTGGAGGACCGGCCGGTCGACGACCGGCAGCAGCTCCTTGGGGACCGCCTTCGTGGCCGGCAGGAACCGGGTGGCCAGGCCGGCGGCCGGGATGACGGCCTTGACGGCGCGGGAGCGACCGGTCGCGGCGGTCGCTGAGGGGTTCGCTGAGTGCTCCGACATGTCGCGAGACTATCGGCCACGGCTCTGCCGCGGCGGGTGAGGACCGGAAGACGCGCCGCCCTGTGCCACCGGCGCGGTGTCCCCGGCGCCGGCCCGGGGCAGTCCGTCGGGCGGGCTGACCGTGGCGACCACCACGGGGATCTCCTGGGTCGGGACGGGGTCGGGGGCCCGGGCCAGCCGGTAGCCGTCCCGGCCGGCCGCCTTGGCCGCGTAGAGCGCGTCGTCGGCGGCGTCGAGCACCTGCTGGCCGCCGGCCGCGTGGTCCGGGTAGACGGCGATGCCGATGGAGACGGTCACCCGCACCCGGATCGGCTCCCCGGCGTGCCCCTCCACCGGCACCGGGTTCTCCCGGACCACCGCGCCGAGCCGTTCGGCGACGATGGTGGCGCCCCGCGCGTCGGTCTCCGGCAGCAGCACCACGAACTCCTCGCCGCCCTGCCGGAACGCCAGGTCGACCTCGCGGATCTCGCCGCGGACCCGGCGGGCGAACTCGACCAGCACCGCGTCCCCGGCGGCGTGTCCCCAGGTGTCGTTGACGTCCTTGAACCGGTCCAGGTCGAGGGCGAGCACGCTGAGCATCCGGCCGAAGCGGTTGGCCCGCTCCACCTCGCGCCGGATCGCTTCGCGCAGGTAGCGGTAGTTCCACAACCCGGTCAGCGGGTCGGTCAGGGAGAGCCGCTGCGCCTCCTCGTGCACCCGGACGTTCTCCACCGCCACCGCCGCGTGCCCGGCGAACGTCCGCAGGGTGACCAGGTCGTCGTCGTCGAACTCGTCGGCGCCGAGCCGGTCGTAGAGGGCCAGTACGCCGAGCGCCCCGGACGACGGCTCCGGGTCGCGGCGCGGCGCCGGACGGGCCGAGCCCGAGCCGTCGGAGCCGGCGCTGTCGCCGTCGGCCGGCGGGTGGCCGGGCCGGTCCGGGTCGCCGCGCGGTTCCGCGCCGCGGGGGGCCGCGAAGGGCACCGCCACGTACGTCTCGCAGGACGGCTCCCCGGTCGGCGCGTCCGCCGGCTCCCACCGGCCGCGCAGCGGCTCCCCGGTGGCGGCCACCGTGCCGACCACCCCGGCGCCGACCGGCACCCGCAGCGTCGCCGGGTCGGCCCGCTCCTCGGTCGGCCACCGCCCGTCCAGCCCCTCGACGCACTGGCCGACCAGCACGCCGTCGCCGTCCACCAGCAGAACGGCGCCGGCCCGCGCGCCGGTGGCGGCGATCGCGCTGTGCAGGATCACCCGCAGGATGCGTTGCAGGTCGTGGGTGCTGGCCAGGGTGTCGCCGAGCACGGCCAGGTGGCCCCGGAGCTGGTCCCGGCTGCTGGTCAGCGCGGCCACGTAGCTGCCGGTCTCCCGGGTCATCCGGTTGAACGCGCTGGCCAGCCGCCCGATCTCGTCCCTGCTGCCGACCGGCACGCGGGCGGTCAGGTCACCGCGCGCCACCCGGTCCACCGCGCCGGCCAGCTGGACCAGGGGCCGGGTGGTGACCCGGGCCAGCCGCCAGGCGGCCAGCACGGCCAGCAGGGCGGCCAGCACCACGGCGCCGACCAGGGCGGCGTAGAGGCCGGGCGGACGCTCCCCCGGCGCCGAGAGCACCAGCGGCAGCGGCTGCCCGGGGGACGGACCGACCCGGCGCACGTACCGGCCGTCGGCGGTCCCGGTCACCCGCTCCCCATCCGCCTCGCGGGCGGCGGCCAGCACCGCCGCGCGTACCTCCCGGTCCTCGGTCGTGTGGGTGATCCGGCCCGGGTCGTCGAGGAGGGTGACCCCGACCCCGGTCACCGCGGCGAGCCGTGCCACGAAGGCCGGGTCGACGGGCTGCGCGGCGGCGACCGTGCCGAGATCGGCGCCGGCCGGGTCGCGGAGCCGGACCCGGGCGGCGAGCGCGCGGACCGGGCCGGTCGTCGCGTCGGCGGCGCAGTCCTGCCAGGGGCCGGCCGGGACCCCGAGGGTGGCGTAGCTGGTGCGGCCGGCGGCGTCGGCGATCCGCACGCCGGCGGCCACGCCCCGGCCGACCACCTGGTCGGCCGCGCGGGGCCGGGCGGCCGGGTCGGCGACCAGCGCGACCGCGTCGGCCGCCGCACGGAGCTGTTGACAGAGGGCGTCGACGGAGGTGCGCACCCCGGCCGCGGCCACGCCGAGCCGCTCGGCGGCTCGACCGCGGTCGACGGCGCTCAGGGTGGAGCCGACGAAGACCGCGCCGAGCAGGACGGGGCCGAGCACCACCGTGAGGAACGCCGCCGTCAACCGCCCGCGTAGCGTCAAGCTTCCCCCCGGAAGTTCTGCGCCCCTCCCTGCGATGCTGACACAGAGCGACCGGGAGGCAAGCGTTGCGTCAGGAGTGTTGCGTGCCGGAATTTTCTGATGGAGCGGATGTGACCAAGCGGGACCTCCGGGTCGCCCTGCTCGCCCATCGCCGGTCGCTGCCGGCGCCGCGCCGGGCCGAGGCGGCGGCGTCCGTCCAGGCCGAGCTGGTCGCTCTGGTACGCCGGCTGCAGCCGGCCCGGATGACCGCGTACGTGCCAGTCGGCTCGGAGCCGGGTGGCGGCGACCTGCCGGCGGTGCTGCGGGCGGCGCTGCCGCCGGAGGCCGAGCTGCTGCTGCCGGTGCTCCTGGACGACCTCGACCTGGACTGGGCCGCCTACACCGGCCCGGAGTCGCTGCGGGCCGCCGGCCGGGGCCTGCGCGAGCCGACCGGCCCGCCGCTGGGGAGCGCGGCGGTGGCCGGGGCCGAGCTGGTGGTGGTGCCGGCGCTGGCGGTGGACCGCCGGGGCTACCGGCTGGGCCGGGGCGGCGGCTCGTACGACCGGGCGCTGGCCCGGGTGCCCGCCGTGGTGCCCACGGTGGCGCTGCTGCACGACGGGGAGCTGGTCGAGGCGGTTCCGGCCCAGCCCCACGACCGGCCGGTACGCTTCGTGGTCACGCCGGGTGGCGGGCTGGTGGCGGTGCCGGATGTGGCCCGGGGCGCTTCCGCTGGACGAACCCGGGTTCCATGACGCACCATTGGCACTCGAATCCGTCGAGTGCCAACCGGCCGTGCAAGATCCGGAGGAGAACGTGCCCACGTACCAGTACGCCTGCACCGCGTGCGGCCACCAGCTCGAGGCGGTGCAGTCCTTCTCTGACGCCCCGCTGACCGAGTGCCCGGCGTGTGAGGGGCGGCTGCGCAAGGTCTTCAACTCGGTCGGCATCGTGTTCAAGGGCTCCGGCTTCTACCGCACGGACTCCCGTTCGTCCGGTTCCGACAGCACCACGAGCACGACGAGCAAGCCGGCGAAGTCCGAGTCGTCGACCACCAGCTCGTCCGGCGGCTCCTCGACCGGTTCGAGCAACGGCTCGTCCGCCGCGTCGTCCGGCTCGTCCGCCGGTTCGTCGGCCAGCAAGGCGCCGGCCGCCAGCAGCTCCTCCTGACAGGCTCCCGGAAAGTGGTCATCCCGCGCGGATGGCCACTTTTCGCATTTCCGGGTTGATTCGGCGCTCATCATGCTTGTCCACAGGCCGGCGGGTTTTCCACAGGTGAGCCGGCTGGGGCGG
>NZ_JBSSLX010000020.1:0-48570 GCF_053890995.1 Micromonospora sp. I033
GCGAACGGCTCACCCTCTGGCAGCGCGGCCGGGAGTTCGACGCCGATGCCGAGGACGTCGAGCGGGCCCGGCTGGCCGTCGCGGTGGTCGCCGCGTACGCGGACTCGGTGCGCCGGGCCGGCACGCCGATGGCCGCCGACGAGGAGCGGCTGCTGCTCGACCAGGTGACCGCCGAGCTGGTCGGCCTGGGCCGGCTCCAGACGCTGCTGGTCGACGACACCATCGAGGAGGTGCACATCCTCGGCTGCGACCAGGTGCGGATCACCCGGCACGGCGGCGGCGTGGACTGGGCGGAACCGATCGCCGACAGCGACGACGAGCTGGTGGAGATCCTCCAGGCGGCGGCCCGCCGGGCCGGGGCGACGGAGCGCTCGCTCTCCACCTCCAAGCCGACACTCGACCTGCAACTGCCCGACGGCAGCCGGCTCGCCGCGGTGTTCCTGGTCAGCCACCGCCCGTACGCGGTCATCCGCAAGCACAACACGCTGGCGGTGAGCCTGGAGGACATCGCCGGTGGCCGGCCCGACCTGGACGAGATGATCGACCCGCTGCTGCGCGACTTCCTCCGCGCCGCCATGCGGGCCGGGCTGAACATCATGGTGGCCGGGCTGGCCGGGGCCGGGAAGACCACGGTCATCCGGGCGCTGATGGACGAGATCCCGGCCGACGAGCCGTACGTGCTGCTGGAGGAGAGCCGGGAGCTGCTGCCGGCCCGCCGCGGGCACAAGCACCGGGCGGTGATGAGCTTCGAGTCCCGGGAGGGGCACGGCGAGCGCGGGCTGGACGGCCGCCCGGCCGGTGAGGTCAGCATCGCCGACCTGATCCCGGTGTCGCTGCGGATGGGCGTGCTGCGGATCATCGTCGGCGAGGTGCGGTCCCGGGAGATCGTGCCGATGCTCCAGGCGATGACCACCAGCCGCGGGTCGATGTGCACCATCCATGCGCGTACCCCGGCCGGGGTGGGCGAACGGATCATCGAGTTGGCGCTCGCCCACGGCCGGGAGATGACGGTCGACCAGGCCCGCCGGATGGCCGGCAACGCGCTGGACCTGATCGTCTACGTCACGGTCGAGGACGAGACCGCGATCGGCGGCCGCAAGCACCGCTTCGTCTCGCACGTCGAGGAGGTCATCGGCGTCGGCGAGGGCAACCGGATCACCACCACCAGCGTCTTCGGGCCGGGCCCGGACGGCCGTGCGGTGCCCCGCCACCTCCCCGAGCGGATCCGTGACCAGCTGCTGCGGGTCGGCTACGACGCCCGGCTGCTGACCCGGTTCGTCGAGGCCGGCACGGGCGCCTGGCGGCGGCCCCGGCACACCCGCCTGGGGCGGCGTTCATGACCACCATCGAGCTGATCGCGCTGGTCTCCGGGGCGGCATGCGTGGCCGGGCTGGTGCTGGCGGTGGTCGCGCTCGTCGGCACCCGCCGGCCGGCCGGGTCGGCGCCGGGCGCCGGGCCGGGGCTGAGCCGGCTCTGGACCGGCTCCGGGGCCAGCCGGCAGGAGCAGCGCCGCTACCAGGTGCTGCTCGGCGCGGCCGTGGTGGTCGGCGCGCTGGCGTTCCTGCTCACCGGGCTGCCGGTGGTCGGCCTGCTGGTGGCGCTTGCGGTGCCCGGGGTGCCGTGGCTCTTCGCGGTGGGCCGGGCCGAGCAACGGGCCATCGCCCGGATCGAGGCGGTCGGCGAGTGGACCCGGCGGCTCAAGGACATCTCCGGCACCGGGCAGGGCCTCCAGCAGGCCATCATCGGCACCATCGCCACCGCGCCGGAGGAGATCCAGGAGGAGGTACGCACCCTGGCGGCCCGCCTCCAGGCCGGCTGGCTGGCGAGGTCCGCCCTGCTGGCCTTCGCCGACGAGATCGCCGACCCGGTCTGCGACCAGGTGGTGGCGGCGCTGATCCTGCACCTCACCGACCGGGGCGAGCGCCTCGGCGACGTGCTCGGGTCGATCGCCACCGCCGCCTCGGCCGAGGTGGCCACCCGGCGGGAGGTCGAGGCGAAGCGGACGCAGCCCCGGTTCGCGGTCCGCTTCCTCACCGGGATGACCCTGGCCACGCTCGCGTACGGGCTGGTCAACAGCGACTACGTCCGGCCCTACGGGACGGTCTTCGGGCAGCTGGTGATGGCGGTGCTCGGGACGGCCTTCGTCGGGCTGCTGGTCTGGGTGCGCTCGATGAGCCAGCCGCGGAGGCCGGCGCGCTTCCTGCCGGCGCCCGACCCCGAGGAGGCGATCGCGTGATCGTGAACTGGCAGCTGGCCGTGGCGGTGCTGGGCGGGGCGGCCGTCGGGCTGGGGCTGTTCCTGGTGGTCCGCGAGGCGCTGCCGGCCACCCCGGCGCTCGGCCCGGCGCTGCGTCGGCTGCACCAACCGCCCGGCCAGGCCCCGGTGGCCGGGAACGGGCCGGACTGGCTCGGCGGCGTCTCCCGCTGGCTGCGCCCGCCGCACCGGCAGCTCGCCCTGCTCGATCGGACCCCCGAGCAGTACGCGCTGTCGGTGCTGCTCTCCGCGCTGGTCGGGTTCGCCACACCGGCGGTGGCCTCGGCCGTGCTCTTCCTGGGCGGGGTGGCGCTGCCGCTGGTCGTGCCGGTGCTGGGCAGCCTGGGCCTGGCGCTGGTCGCCGGCCTGCTCGCGCACCGGGCGGTGCTGGCCAGGGCGGATGCCGCGCGGGACGAGTTCCGCCAGGCGGTCTGCACCTACCTGGACCTGGTGGCGTTGCAGCTCTCCGCGGCGCACGGCCCGGTGCAGTCGCTGGAACGCGCGGCGGCGGTCTGCGACGGCTGGGTCTTCGACCGGATCCGGGAGGCGCTGCGGATCGCCCAGCTCCAGATGCACTCCCCCTGGGACGAGCTCCAGGAGCTGGCCGACCGGATCGGCATCCCGGAGCTGGGCGACGTGGGCGCCATCATGCGCTCCTCCGGCAGCGAGGGCGCCCAGGTGCACGAGACCCTGCGCAGCCGCGCCGACTCGCTGCGGGACCAGATCCGGACCGACAACCTGGCCCGGGCCGAGGGGGTGACCAGCCGGCTGGACATCCCCGGCTCGCTGCTGGTCTTCGTCCTGCTCGGCTTCGCCCTCTACCCGTTCCTCGCCCGTCTGTGAACCCACCCCGAGAAGGAGAAGACCATGCACCTCTACGCCTACCTGTACGCCGCGGTGAGCAGCCGCCTGGCCGAGCTGCGGCGGGACGCCGAGCGGGGCGACAGCCCGGTGCCGACCGCGGTGATCATCTTCGGCCTGGTCGCGGTGGCCATGGCGGTCACCGGGCTCGCCCTGGCCAAGGCGAACAACTGGATGAACGCCATCCCCAACAACACGGCGCCGAAGGCCCCGTGATGCCCCGCCCCGCCCGTACGGACCGGAGCCGGCCGGCGCCCGCCGGCCGGCCCACCGGCCGGTGCGGCCCGGGGCGGATCACGACCGTCCTGCGGGGACGGCTCGCCGCGGGCGGGCCCGAACGGGGGGCCAACCCGGTCGAACTGGCGGTGGTGATGCCGGCGATCCTGGTGCTGCTCTTCGCCTCGATCCAGCTCGCCGTCTGGTTCGTCGCCCGCTCCACGGCCCTCAACGCGGCGCAGACCGGGGTGAACGCCCAGCGGGCGCTCGAGGCCCCGCCGGACGCGGGCCGGGACCGGGCGACCGGCTTCCTGCGTGCCGCCGGGGACTGGCTGGTCGACTGGCAGGACCCGGGGCCCATCTGCACGGCGACCGCCACCGAGGTCACCTGCACGGTCAGCGGACGCTCCCTGTCGGTGATCCCGGGGGTCGACTTCCCGGTCCGGCAGACCGCGCACGGCACCGCCGAACGCTGGACGACGGGGTGAGGCGGATGGCGCGCGACCGCGGTTCCGTCTCGATCGAGGTGGCGGTGCTGGCCCCCGCCTTCATCGGGTTGATGGTGCTGGCCGGGGTGGCCGGCCGGACGGCCGTCGCCGACGAGGCGGTGGAGTCGGCCGCGCACGACGCCGCCCGGGCCGCCTCGATCGCCCGCGACGCGGACACCGGCGAGGCCGACGCCACCGACGCGGCCGGCCGTCAGCTCGACTGGTCGGGCCTGCGCTGCACCGCCCCACCGGCGCTGGACTTCCGCGGTTCGGTGGGCGGCACGGCGACCAGCTTCGCGGCCGCGTACCGGAGCGCGCCCGGAGTGCCGGCGACGGTCACCGTCACGGTGACCTGCACCGTCTCCTTCGACGACCTGCGGGCACCCGGGCTGCCCGGGGTGCCGGGCGGCAAGACCGTCTCGGCGAGCTTCACCTCCCCGCTGGACACCTACCGGAGCCGCGGATGACCGGGCGGCGCGCGGCGGAGAGCGGCCGGGTGAGCCTCTTCCTGGCCGTGGCGATGACCGGCGTACTCGCGATCATCAGCCTGGCGTACGACGGCGCGGGGCAGCTCCGCTCGTTGCAGCGCGCCGACAACCTGGCCGCCGAGGCGGCCCGCAGCGGCGGCCAGATGATCGACCGGGCCCGGGCCATCGAGGGCGGCCCGAAGCAGATCGACGAGGTGGCCGCCCGGAGGGCCGTCGCGGACTACCTGAGCGCCGCCGGCGGGGTCCGCGACCACGACGTCAGCTTCCCGGTGGTCGCCGGCGAGCGGCAGATCCAGGTACGCGTCCGCATCACCTACCGCCGGGACCTGCTCGGTCTCTTCGGCTTCCAGAACACCGCCACCGTCACCGGTGAGGCCACCGCGCGGGCGCTCACCGGAGCCCCGTAGGAAGGGAAGGCAGCCATGGGTGCATCGCCACGCTCGGCCGTCCGGCGGGCCGGCCAGGTCCTCACCGGACTCGGCGCCCTCGTCGTGCTCTGCGCGGTGCTGGCCGGCGGGCCGGTCGCCCTCCTGGCCTTCGCCGGCAACCCCCTCCCCGACCACCTGCCCACCCTCGCCGAGGTGGGCACGGCGTTGACCAGCCGCGACGACGGGCAGCTCTTCCTGCGCGCGCTGGCCGTGGTGGGCTGGTTCGGCTGGGCCACGTTCGCCTTCTCCGTACTGGTGGAACTGCTCGCGGCGGCGCTGCGCCGACCGGCGCCCCGGCTGCCCGGGATGGGCCGCCAGCAGCGGGCCGCGGCCGCGCTGGTCGGCTCGGTGGCGCTGATCCTGGCCGCCAGCCCGGCCGCGGCGAGCGCCGCCACCCTGACCGCGCCGCAGCCGGTCGCCGCCGCGCCGGCGGTCGTCGCCCCACAGGCCGGCCCCGCGCTCGCCGCGCCGCCGGTCCGGGCCGCCTCGGTGACCACCGACCCGGCGGTGTACCGGGTGGCGAAGGGCGACTACCTGGGCGAGGTGGCCGAGCGCTACCTGGACGACTTCGACCGCTACCGCGAGGTGGCCCGGCTGAACCGGCTCGCCGATCCGGACCGGATCCGCCCGGGGCAACTGCTCAAGCTGCCCGAGGGGGCGGTGGACGCGGGTGCCCGCCGGCACGCCACCGGCCGGCTCGTGGTCACCCCGGCCAGCCCGTCCCGCCCGGCTCCCGGCTCGGTGGCGACGCCGGGCGGCGGTGGGTCCTCCGCGACGACGCCGAAGGGCAGGCCGTCCCCGCACCCGACCCGACGGGACACCACGCCCACCGTGGAGGCGCCGGTCGGGCAGTCGCCGGCCATGTCGGCAGGGGCCTCCCGGGCCACCCCCGAGGACGGGATCAACCGCCCGCTGGCCATCTCCGCGGTGCTGGCGGTGGCGAGCATCGTGGGTGCCCAGATCGGCGCGGTCCTCGGCCTGCGCCGCCGCCCGACACCCCGCACAACGGTCCGCGACCTGGTAGTGGGCCGCCACCGCAAGGGCTGAGAGCCGCAGCGGCCGATCTTGGACGGAATTGGCCCCCGGAGGGGCCGTTTCCGTCCAAGATCCAGCCCCGGTCAGGGGAGGCGGGCCTCCAGGCGGCCGTTGACCACCCGGGTGGGAAGGACGACCTGGTCGTTGCCGGACGGGCCGTGGACCACCTCGCCGCCGTTGAGGCGGAAGGTGCTGCCGTGCCAGGGGCAGACCACGCAGGCGTGGCCGTCGATCTCCTGCACCTCGCCCTCGCCGAGCGGGCCGCTCTGGTGCGGGCAGCGCTCCAGCATCACGGTGACGTCGTCGCCGTGCCGGTAGAGGATCACCGAGACGTCGTCGATCTCCCGGGTGACGAGCTGGCGCTGCGGCAGGCTCGACATGTCGCCGAGCGGGTGCCAGCCCTCGCTCACCAGGTGCAGCTCGGAGATGCTCTGGCTGACCTGCGCGCCCTGCTTGTACGCGAGGTGCCCACCCAGGTAGGCCCCGGTGCTCGCCGCCGACAGCCCCAGGTACGCCAGCGCCCGGCCCAGGTTGTGCCGCCCGTTCAGCCGGGCCGCCAGCGAGCCGGCGTAGAGGCTCAGGCCGATGGTGTTCGCGGCGGCGTGCACGAGGCCGATCCGGCGCTGGTCGCGGGAGAGGGCGGCCCAGTCGTTGAGCCCGGCCACCGCCGCGGGCAGCGCGCTGACCGTACCGACCCCGACCAGTGCGGTCGCCGCCCGGCGCTGGCCGGGCATCAGGTCCACGATGGCGGCCGAGATCCAGGCGCCGACCGGCACCTGGACCATCGCCGGGTGCAGCGGGTGCCCCAGCCAGACGCCGTGCAGGAAGTCCCGGACCCGCTGGGGACGCAGGGTGCCCTGGACGGCCCGCTGCAGTCGGTCGCCGACCCGGTCGAGCCGGGAGTTCTGCTCGATTTTCGTCAGTAGTTCGCGCACGTGGTCCGACTTCCCGGCAGGAGACGTCCCAAACCGGGCGACGACGACGGATCACCCCATCGGGTGGTTCACGCCTGCGGATACCCGGTCTCGGCGAGGTCCTCAGCGAGGTCCGGTAGGGCCAGCTCCGGGTTCAACCGCCGGACCAGTTCCTCGGTGAGCGGACGCGACGCGAGGATAGCCGCGACCGCGTCACCGTCCACGGTCGTTTCGTAGTAGTCCTCGGCGAAGCGCCGGTACGCCGCTGGTGTGCCGTCCACGAGCAGGGAGAACAGTCGACCGGCGCCGTCCGGGTCGGGGCCGTCGGGCAGATCGGGGTCACCTGCGTGCCACCGGTCGTCGCCGGTGCGCCGCCAGAGGCAGACCGTCGCCTCCAGCACGCCCTCGTAGCTGAACGCCGGCTCGGTCAGGCAGGCGGCGAAGATTTCGGGCACCCCGTCGACCAGGCCGGGCCACAGCTCGTGATCGTTGGCCGCCGGGCTCATCGGCGACTCGTGGTCGAAGCCCCGGACGAATGCGCCGGCCGAGGAGAAGACGATGGACCACTCGTCGCCGGACCCGTTACGCATGGAAGCCATCTCCTCGCCCGGTCCCCAGTGCGCGTCGTAGGAGTAGTAGCGCGATTCCCACTCCGGACTCATGATCGCCTCCAGCACGGCCAGCGCCCGGCAGCGGTTCTGCAGCGTCGGGATGTCCGGGAGCGCCCCTGCCACCTCATGAGCTGTCACCCGGACATCCAACCCGACGCGTCTGTCACCTCCGCCAGCGGTCGGTATGTATGGCGGCGGCCAGCGGTCGGGGCGTACGCCAGCCGTGCCGGACCAGGTCGGGGACGGTCTGGAGGTGGCTGACCGGACCCAGGCAGAGCCAGGCCACCGGGCGGATCCCGTCGGGGATGCCGAGCAGGTCGGCCAGGAACGGTTCCCGGTAGAAGGAGACCCAGCCGACCCCGAGCCCCTCCGCCGTGGCGGCCAGCCAGAGGTTCTGGATCGCCAGGCAGACCGAGTAGAGGCCGGCGTCGGCGATGGCGTGCCGGCCGAGCACCGCCGGCCCGCCCCGCTGCGGGTCGTACGTGACCACGACCGACAGCGTCGACTCCAGCACTCCGTCGATCTTGATGCGGGCGAACCGCTCGGCCGCCGCACCGTCCAGCGTGGCGGCGAAGGTGTCCCGCTCGACCTGGACGTGGGCGTGGAACCGGCGCCGGGTCTCCGGGTCGCGGACCAGGACGAAGTCCCAGGGCTGCGAGTTGCCGACGCTCGGCGCGGCATGCGCGGCGGTGAGGATCCGGTCCAGGACGCCGTCCGGCACCGGCTCCCCGGTGAACTCGGCGCGTACGTCGCGACGGCGGTGGATGACGTCGTACAGGTCCACAGGCAGGCTCCCGCTGCACTCGGCCCACGGTCACGTGGGCGACTCAACGCGAGGCCGGTCTTCGGACTCCCGGATCGACGCCTGACCGTCCGCCTTCCCGGCCGTACGGCCAGTGGCTGCGCGTGACGCGCGTGGACGGGGACTCCCCGGTCACCGCGGCGGGCCCGTGCCGGATTTCCACCGGCTTCCCGATTCTCCCCGCGCACGCGGGGCACCTCACCTGATCGTTGCCGCCGCCGATGCTATCGAGGCGGAGCCGAGGTCAGGCGGGTGGGGCGAGTTCGCGCAGCACCTGGTTGAGCTGTTCGATGCGGTGCTCCGCCTCGGCGCGCAGCCGCTCGGCGAGCGCGTTCCAGTCCTGAGTGGTCGGCGCCTGCCCCGGCGGCAGCGCCGCGAGCGCCCGGCCCACCTCGGCCAGGGTGAGGCCGACCCGTTGGCACGCCTCGATCATCGCCAGGCGGCACATCACGTCACCGTGGTACCGGCGCTGGTTACCGGCCGTGCGGTCGCTGCTGAGGAGGCCCTGCGCCTCGTAGAACCGGATCGCGGACGCGGAGACGCCGCTGCGCTGCGCGACCTGACCGATCGTCAGGCCCGGCTCGTGCCAGTCGAAGGACGTGTCGTGCTTCACGCCCCGAGTATGCCCACCGGGAATTGACCTCAACAATTGTTGAGGTTTTACGGTCGGCTCCATCGGATCCACGACGATTCCCTGGAGGAGACCATGATCCTGGTGACCGGTGCGACGGGCAACGTCGGGCGGCGCGTGGTCGAGCGGCTGGCCGCCGCGGGTCACGACGTACGCGCCGTGACCCGCGACCCGAGCCGCGCGGAGCTGCCGGCGGGTGTGGAGGTGGTGGCCGCCGACCTGGCCGATCCGGAGACGATGCGCCCGCACCTGGACGGTGTCCGGGCCGTGTTCCTGATCTGGCCGTTCGTCGATTCCGCCACGACGGCGCGGCTCGCTCCGCGCGTCGCCGCCGTGCTCGCCGGTGCCGGGGCGCCGCGGGTCGTGTACGTGTCGGCCGCCTCCGCCGAGGCCGACCCGGGCTCATTCTGGGCCATGGTGGAACGCGCCGTCGTCGCGTCCGGGCTGCCCTGGACGATGCTGCGTCCCACCGGAATCGCCACGAACACGCTGGCCTGGGCCGAGTCGATCCGCGCCGAGGGCGTGGTGCGCTGGCCGTACGGCGCGGCGGCCCGTTCGATGGTCCACGAGGACGACATCGCGGCCGTGGCGGTCGAGGCGCTGACCACCGACCGGCACGACCGGCGGACCTACGTGCTCAGCGGCCCGCAGACGGTCACCCAGGCCGAGCAGGTGCGCATCATCGGTGCGGCGATCGGCCGCGACCTGCGCTGGCAGGAGGTGCCCGCCGAGGCCGTACGCCCCATGCTGGCCGTGGCGATGGGCAGCGCGACGTTCGCGGACGCCGCGCTGACCGGCTGGGCCGCGATGGCGGAGACTCCGGAACAGGTGACCGGCGACGTGGCGGCGGTACTCGGGCGACCCGCGCGGACGTTCGCCCACTGGGCCGCCGACCATGCGGCCGACTTCGCCTGAGCCCGCGTGAGGTGCGGCGCACGCCGCCGGGAAATCCCTCGCGGCCGGCACCGCCGCCGTCCATTGTTGTGCGGGTGTACGCACACGCCTCCCGTACCCCCTCGGCCGCACCGGCGGCCCGGCTCGTCGCGGCGCTGGGCCGGCCCGAGGCCGTGCCCCCGCCGCTGCTGATGCTGCTCGGCATGGTCTCCACCCAGGTCGGCGCGGCGGTGGCCAAGCAGCTCTTCACCACCACCAGCGCCGGGGGCACGACCACCCTCCGGCTCGGCCTCGGCGCGCTGGTCCTGCTCGCGGTCACCCGCCCGTCCCGCTGGCCCGGCTGGCGGACGGCCGGCGTGATCACGGCGTTCGGGGTGGCCATGGCCGCCATGAACCTCGCCTTCTACGCCGCCCTCCAGCGGGTGCCGCTCGGGGTGGCGGTCACCGTCGGCTTCGCCGGCCCGCTGGTCGTCTCGCTGCTGGGCAGCCGCCGCGTCGTCGACGTGCTCTGGGCGGTGCTGGCGGGCACGGGGGTGCTGCTCCTGGCCGGGCTGGGCGGCACCGGCGTCGACCCGTTCGGCCTGCTGCTCTGCGGGCTCATCGCGGTCGGCTGGGCCGGCTACGTGCTGCTCGGCAAGGCGATGGGCAACCACCTGCCGGGCACCCGGGGGCTGGCCCTGGGGATGGCGGTGGGCGCGGTCTGCGTACTCCCGTTCGGGCTGGCGTCCGGCGGCGCCGAGCTGCTCGACCTCCGGATCGTGGCGCTCGGGCTGGGGGTGGCGCTGCTGTCGTCGGTGCTGCCCTACTCGGCGGAGCTGGCCGCGCTGCGCCGAATGCCGGCGCGGGTCTTCGCGGTCCTGCTCAGCCTGGAGCCGGCGGTGGCCGCGGTGGTCGGCGCGCTGCTCCTGGGCGAGCTGCTGGCCTGGCCGCAGCTCGCCGGCGTGGCCTGCGTGGTGGGCGCGGCCCTCGGCGCCACCCTGGCCCGCCGCGCGCGGTAGCGGGTAGCTGGCGCGGCGGGCGCCGTCGCGGGCATGCTGAGCCGATGGGGGTACGCGTCGAGCACGCCGGGCCGGTGACCACGGTGATCCTGGACCGGCCGGAGGCCCGCAACGCCGTCGACGGCCCGACCGCCCGGGCCCTGGCCGACGCCTTCCGCGCCTTCGAGGCGGATCCGGACGCGGCGGTCGCCGTGCTCTGGGGCGCGGGCGGCACCTTCTGCGCGGGCGCCGACCTCAAGGCCATCGGCACGCCGCGCGGCAACCGGGTCGAACCCGAGGGCGACGGCCCGATGGGCCCGACCCGCATGCGCCTGTCCAAGCCGGTGCTCGCCGCGATCTCCGGTTACGCCGTGGCCGGCGGCCTGGAGCTGGCGCTCTGGTGCGACCTGCGGGTCGCCGAGTCGGATGCGACGCTCGGCGTGTTCTGCCGGCGCTGGGGCGTACCGCTGATCGACGGCGGCACGGTGCGGCTGCCCCGGCTGATCGGCGAGAGCCGGGCCATGGACCTGATCCTCACCGGCCGCCCGGTGCCCGCCGACGAGGCGTACGCGATGGGTCTCGTGAACCGGCTGGTCGCGCCGGGTGCGGCCCGGGCGGAGGCCGAGCGGCTGGCCGCCGAGATCGCCCGGCACCCGCAGACCTGCCTGCGCAACGACCGGGCGGCGATGCTGGCCAACGGCGGCCTGCCCGAGCCGGAGGCGATGGCCACCGAACTCGCCTTCGGCGTCGAGTCCCTGGTGGTGGACGGCGGGCACGGCGCCGCCCGGTTCACGGCCGGCGCCGGCCGGCACGGCGCCGTCCCGGAGGACGACGGCGTGCCTGGCCGGCGCGGAGGCTCGTCGGAGCGGCCTACTTGACGATCTTGGCGTTGGCCGGCCGCTCTACCGTGACCGGGGCACCGTAGTCGGAGAACAGAATGGTCACCCGGATGGTGGCCGGCGGGCCGATCTTGCCGTTCTTGTTCCAGACCAGGGTGAGTTCGTAGTCCAGCTTCGCGATGCGGTTCTGGGCGTCGAGCGTCACGTCGCCCACGACGGTCTCGCTCTCCAGGGGGGCGTCCGGCCCGTAGCCGGTGTCCTTTCCGGTGGGCTCGACGCGGAAGTGGTAGACCCGGTCCCCGGTCCTGGTGACCGTGGCGTCGGTCTTCTTCAGCACCTGGAACAGCCCGTCCTGCTCGGCCGAGGCGCTGAGGGCGCCGCCCACCGCCACGTCGAACGGCAGGAACTTCCGCTTGCCCCGGTACTGCTCCCAGTGGAGCTTCCGGTCGATACCCGCGTCGCCCACGAAGTAGACCCCGTCGACCAGCCGTTCCTCCATGAAGCCGGAGCCCTCGCTGTACGGCGTGTGCAGGTAGCCGCTGGCCGCCGCCGGGTCGAACGCACCGGTGATGGTCACGGCCTCGTGCGGGGCGATCCGGTTGACCTTCCGCATCGTGATCCGGTAGCTGGTGCTCTCGCTGGCGGCGAGGGCGGCGGTCAGTTCCATCCGCGGGGACGCGGCGGCCGGCGTGGTCGCCTCGGCGGAGACGGCCGGGCGGCCCGGTGCCGGCCCTTGAACCAGCGTGGCCGCGCCGAGCGCGCCGAGGGCGAGCACGGCGAGAGCGCCGCTGGCCAGGGTTCCGGCCCGGCGACGCCGGGCCCGGCGGCCCCGCGCCAGGAGCAGCCCGGCCGGGGCGGCCGAGTCCGGTTCGTCGTCCACCAGCGCGTGCAGCCGGTCCGCGAGTCGCTCGTCGAGATTCGTCATCGAGATCACCTGATCCCCGGGTAGGAGGGTTGCTGGAGGAGGTGGCGGAGCTTGCCGAGGGCCTTCGAGTGCTGGCTCTTGACCGTGCCGACGGTGCAGCCCAGCACCCGGGCCACCTCCCGCTCCGGCAGGTCCTCGTAGTGGCGCAGCACCACCACCGCGCGCTGCCTCGGCGGCAACGCGCGCAGCGCCCGACGCAGCGCGACGGCGTCGTGGTCCGGCTCGGTGGCCGGCGCGGCCCGGTCCGGGACCTCGGCGACGAGGCTCTCCCGCCGGCGCCGCCGCCAGAACGAGGTGTGGTTGTTCACCAGCGCACGCCGGAGGTACGCGTGCAGGTCGTCGCTCCGGGACAGCCGGCGCCACCGCTCGTACATCCGGACCAGGCTGTCCTGGAGCAGTTCCTCGGCCCGCCACCGGTCCCCGGCCAGCAGCATGGCCAGCCGGATGTGGCGGCGCCAGGCCTCCTCCACGAAGGCCACGTACGAGGCGTCCGCCGTCGACAGTCGCGTTTTCTGGTCGGTCACGCCCCTACCACGCGGCAACGCGGGGAAAGGTTGTCCGGACGGCTACCTGAGGTTGCGCAGGGCATCCTCGATGGCGCGGTGGAAGGTCGGGTACGCGTAGATCATGTGCCGGAGCTGGCTGACCGGGACGGCCGCGTGCACCGCCACGACGAGCGCGGAGAGCACCTCGCCGCCGGTCGGACCGACCGAGGTGGCGCCGATCAGCACCCCCTGGTCGGCGTCGGCGATCAGCTTGATGAAGCCGGCGTTGCCGGCCTTGTGGATCCACCCGCGGGTGGACGAGGTGAGGTCGGTGTAGCCGACCTGGACGTTGATGCCACGGTCGCGGGCCTGCCGCTCGGTGAGGCCGACCGCGCCCACCTCGGGGTCGGTGAAGGTGACGCGGGGCAGCGCCCGGTAGTCGGCGACCGGCACGCTGCCCGGCGCGACGGTCGAGCCGCCCGTGCTCATCGCCCCGCCGACCGCGCTGACCACGCCGGCCGCGCCGCCCACCACGCTGGCGGTGCCGCTGGCGTCCGGCCCGCCCCTGGTGCGCCGCATGTGATCGAGCACGTCGGCCACGACGATGCCGGCCTGGTACATGGCGATGTGGGTGAACGCGCCCTCGCCGGTGAGGTCGCCGACCGCCCAGATCCCCTCGGCGGCGTGCAGCCGCTCGTTGACCGGCAGGTAGCGCTGCGTGCAGTCGATGCCGACCGAGTCCAGGCCCAGCTCCTCCAGGTGCGCCCGGCGGCCGGTCACCACCAGCAGCTTCTCGCCGCCGAACGCGCGGTCGCCGGCATGGACGGTGAAGCTCGTGCCGTCGTGCGCCACCCGCTCGGCCCGGACCCCGGTGTGGATCTCGACCCCGTCGGCGCGCAGCGCCGTGGCGGCGATCTCGGACGCCTCGGGCTCCTCCAGGGCGAGCACCCGGTCGGCCGCCTCGACCACGGTCACCCGGACCCCGAACCGGGCGAAGACCTGGGCCAGCTCCAGCCCGATCGCGCCGCCGCCCAGCACCACGAGCGACGCCGGCAGCTCCTCGACCTCGATGGCCTGGTGGTTGGTCCAGTACGGGGTGTCGGCCAGCCCGTCGATCGGCGGGACCGAGGGGCGGGTGCCGGTGCCGAGGACCACGCCGTACCGGGCCTCGAACACCTGGTCGCCGACGCGGACCCGGTTCGGGCCGTCGAGCCGGCCGCTGCCCCGGACGAACCGGCCGCCCTTGCCGGTGAAGCGGTCCACCGCGACCTTGTCGTCCCAGGTGTCGGTGGCCTCCTCGCGGATCCGCCTGGCGACCGGCGCCCAGTCGGGCCGTACCTCGGCGCTGCCGGCGAGCTCGTTGACCCGGTGCGCCTCGGCGAGGGCGTTGGCCGCCCGGATCATGATCTTGCTCGGGATGCAGCCCCAGTAGGGGCACTCGCCGCCGACCAGGTCCCGCTCGATCCCGACCACGGTGAGGCCCGCCTCGGCGAGCCGCCCGGCCACCTCCTCGCCGCCGACACCGAGCCCGACCACGACCACGTCCACCATTTCCGGCTCCGCCATCCCGCCAGCATTCCGCACGGCCGGGGCGCCGGCCACCGCGTCAGGCCGGAATTCCCGCGCCGTGATCATCCCCACGGCCTACGGTGGCCGGATGCAGGCACGCTTCGCCCCGGTCCGGGACTGCTTCCACGACCTCTTCGCCACCGGCCGGGAGACCGGCGCGGCGCTGGCCGTCTGGTACGACGGCACGCCCGTGGTCGACCTGGTCGGCGGCACCCGCGCGGCCGTCCCGCCCGGCGCGGCCGTACCGGCCGTCGGGGCCGGGGAGCCGTGGCGGCCGGACACTCTGGTCAACGTCTACTCGGTGGGCAAGCCGGTGGTCGCGCTCTGCCTCCTGCTCCTGGTCGACCGGGGCCGGGTCGACCTGGACGCGCCGGTGTCGGCGTACTGGCCGGAGTTCCGCGCGCCGGCCACCGTGCGGCAGGTCCTCGCCCACACCGCCGGGCTGCCCGCGTTCCCGGTGCCCCGGCCCGCCGCGGCAATCGCCGACTGGGGGCTGCTCTGCGCCGACCTGGCCGCCGCCGAGCCCGAGTGGGCGCCGGGCAGCGTCGCGGGCGAGCACGCCTGGACGTACGGGCACCTGGTCGGCGAGTTGGTCCGCCGGGTGGACGGGCGGCCGGTGGGGCGGTTCCTGGCCGAGGAGATCGCCGGGCCCTGGCGCCTCGACCTGGCCTTCGGGCTTGGCGCGGCGGACCAGCGGCGCTGCGCCGACCTGTCGTACGCCGACCCGGACTGGCCGGTCCGGATGCTGGGCGAGCCGGGATCCCTGCGGGCCCGGGCACTGGGGAACCCCGCCGGTGGGCTGGACACGGCAGTGGTGAACGGCCCGCTCTGGCGCGGCACCGAGTTCCCGGCGGTGAACCTGCACGCCACCGCCTCCGCCCTGGCCCGCCTCTACGCGGGCCTGCTCGCCGGCGGCACCCTCGACGGCGTACGCCGGTTCAGCCCCGAGCTGGTCGCCGAGGCGACCCGGGTGCAGTACGACGGGCCGGACCTGGTGCTGGACCGGCGGGCGTCCTGGACGCTGGGCATGCAGTGGGAGCCGGACGGAAGTTGGGGCATGGGCGGGATCGGCGGCAGCAGCGCCTGGGCCGACCCGGAACGCGGCTACACCTTCGCGTACGCGACCGCCCGGCTGGCCGACCACGACCGGGTGGAGGAGCTGGTGGAGGCGCTGCACTCCTGCCTCTGACGGTCAGCGCGGCCAGACCGGGTCGGCGCCCGGGACCTCCAGCGGGGGCGGATAGTCCAGCGCCGCGCGCGCCCGCTCGGGCAGCCGCCACGGCTGGTGCACCGCCTTCCCCTCGATCGAGGCCAGCTCCGGCACGTACCGGGTCGTGCACCCGCAGGTCACGGGTGAGGAGCACGACCGCCGTGCGGTCGCTCACGCCGGCACGGTCGGCCGGAGCGCCGGGCCGGGGATCCGGACCGGCGCGCCGGCCGGGGTGCCCAGCGCCCGCGCGGCCACGGCCATCCGCCGCCGCCGGGGTACGCGGGCCCGGCGGGTGAACACGTCGAAGTCCTGGGCGGCCACCTCGTCGAGGATCCCGCCGTAGAGCGCGTACGCGGTGCGCATGCACGCCTGCGAGGCGGGGGCGAGCAGCGGGATGCCCGGCGCGGCGGCCGCGTAGTGGGCCTGGGCGCGGGTCACCTCGTACTCGATCAGCTCCCGGAGCCGCGGGGTGGTGCGCCCGGCGGCCTTGGCGGCGAGCAGGTCCTCCCGGGTGACGTCGAACCTGGCCAGGTCCTCGTCGGGCAGGTAGGTCCGTCCCCGGTCCAGGTCCTCGGCCACGTCCCGGATGAAGTTGGTGAGCTGGAAGGCGAAGCCGAGCTGGCGGGCCGGCTCCCGGGCGGCGGCCGGGTCGGAGCTGCCCAGGATCGGCAGCATCATGGTGCCGATGACCGCGGCCGAGCCCTCCATGTAGTCGAGCAGGTCGTCGTAGGTCGGGTACGACCGCACGGTCAGGTCCATCGCCATGCTGCGCAGAAACGACGCGAAGTCGCCGCGGTCCAGGTCGAAGACGGCGATGGTGTGCAGCACGGCGGGCAGCAGCGGGTCGTCGACCGGTTCGCCGTGCAGGCCGGCGACGAAGCGGGTGGACCATTCCTCCAGCCGGGCCGCGCGCTCGGCCGGCGGCAGTTCCTCGGTGCGGTCGACGATCTCGTCGGCGTAGCGCGTGAATCCGTACAGGGCGTGCACATGCCGCCGTTTCCAGGCGGGCAGCAGCCGGGTGGCGAGATAGTAGGTACGGCCGTGCCGCCGGTGCAGTTCGCGGCAACGCCCATAGGCAGCGGTGAGATCGGTGTCCACCGGCCCCTCCTCAGATTCGACGCACCAATCGACGCAACTCGTAACCCTAGGGTACGCTCGCCCCCATGGCCAACGACGCAGTTGCGGACAGCGCGCTTTGTTTCGTCGCACCGGCTCAGCCCGGCGCGACGGACGATCCGGTCCGCGGCGTCCTGGCCGCCTTCACGAAAGACCTGGTGAAGGGGGTCGGCGAGATCCTGGCCGGGTTCCTGGCGGCCGAGGTCGACGCGCTCACCGAGATCGACGCGGCGATGGGCGGGTTCGCCGCGACGGCCCGCGACTGCGTGCTGGCCACCGGCAAGCGGGTCCGGCCGACCTTCGCCTACTGGGGCTGGCGCGGGGTCGTCGGCGGCGACGCGCCGCTGCCCTCGGTGCTGCCGGCACTCGCCGCGCTGGAACTGCTGCACACCTTCGCGCTGGTGCACGACGACGTGATGGACGCCTCCGACACCCGGCGGGGCCGGCCCACCGCGCACCGGGCCGCCGCCTCGCGGCACCGAGCGGCCGGGCACACCGGCGACCCGGAGCGCTACGGCGAGGCGGTCGCCGTGCTCATCGGCGACCTCTGCCTGGTCTGGGCCGACCGGCTGATGGCGCGCGCCACCGTGCCGCCGGCCCGGCTGCTCGACGCGCGCCGCTGCTACGACCAGATGCGGGTGGAGACCGTCGCCGGGCAGTTCCTCGACGTGCTCGGCGAGCACGACGCGGCGAACTGGTCGGTCGACCGGGCGCTGCGGGTGGCCCGCTACAAGACGGCCGGCTACACCGTCCAGCGACCGCTGCTCTTCGGCGCCGCCCTGGCCGGGGCCGAGCCGGACACCCCGCTGATCGCCGCGTACACCCGCTACGGGCTGGCCGTCGGCGAGGCGTTCCAGCTCCGCGACGACCTGCTCGGGGTCTACGGCGACCCGGCCACCACCGGCAAGCCGGCCGGTGACGACCTGCGGACCGGCAAGCCGACCGTGCTGCTGACGCTGGCCCGGCAGCTCGGCGACCCGGCCCAGCGCAGGGCCCTGGCGCAGGCCGGCACGGTCACCGGGGCGCGCGAGGTGGCCCGGCTGGCCGACCTGGTCCGGGACACCGGGGCGGTGGCCCGGGTGGAGCAGATGATCGCCACCCGGGTGGCCGAGGCGCAGGCGGCGCTCGACACCGCGCCGATCGACGGCACCGCACGGAGCGCGCTGGCGGGCCTCGCCACCGCTGCCACCCGGCGGCAGGCATGATGACGAACTTCACGAGCAGGGAGGCCGGGATGCGCACCGTGAGCGGGCGTACCGACCGGGTGGTGGTCGTCGGCGCCGGGCTGGGCGGGCTGGCCTGCGCGCTGCACCTGGCCGGCAGCGGCCGGCAGGTGACCGTGCTGGAACGCGAGCCGGTGCCGGGCGGGCGCGCCGGCCGGCTCGGCGTCGACGGGTACGAGTTCGACACCGGGCCGACCGTGCTCACCATGCCCGACCTGATCGCCGAGGCGCTGGGCGCGGTGGGCGAGGAGCTGACCGACTGGCTCGACCTGACCCCGCTCGACCCGGCCTACCGGGCCTGGTACCCGGACGGGTCGACGCTCGACGTCATCACCGACACCACCCGGATGGCCGCCGAGATCGCCCGGGTCTGCGGGCCCCGCGAGGCGGACGGCTACCTGCGTTTCGTCGACTTCGCGCGCGACCTGTGGCGCTGGGAGCGGGCCGACTTCATCGAGCGCAACCTGGACGCGCCGACCGACCTGCTCACCGGCAACCTGCTCAAGCTGCTCGCCAACGGCGCGTTCCGGCGACTCCAGACGAAGATCAACCAGTTCTTCCGGGACCCGCGTACCCAGCGGATCTTCTCCTTCCAGGCCATGTACGCCGGCCTCGCGCCGCACGACGCGCTGGCCATCTACGCGGTCATCGCGTACCTCGACTCGGTGGCCGGGGTGTGCTTCCCGCGCGGCGGCATCCACGCGGTCTCCCGCGGGATGGCCGGCGCCGCGGAGAAGCACGGCGTGCAGATCCGGTACGGCACCACGGTGACCCGGGTGGAGACCGCGCACGGCCGGGCCACCGGCGTGGTCACGGCCGACGGGGAGTTCGTCCCGGCGGACGTCGTGGTGCTCAACCCCGACCTGCCGGTCGCCTACCGGGACCTGCTGCCCGAGAGCCGGCAGCGCCGGCTCACCTACTCGCCCTCCTGCGTGGTGCTGCACGTCGGCTCGACGCAGGGCTACAGCCGGATCGCCCACCACAACATCCACTTCGGGCGGTCCTGGAAGGGCACCTTCGACGAGGTGATCCGGCGGGGCGAGCTGATGACCGACCCGTCCCTGCTGGTGACGAACCCGAGCCGGACCGACCCGTCGGTGGCCCCGGCCGGCCGGCACACCTACTACGTGCTCGCCCCGGTGCCCAACCTCGACCGGGCGCCCTTCGACTGGCCGGGCGACCTGACCCGCCGCTACACCGACCAGCTCGTGGCGACCCTGGAGGAGCGGGGCTACGTCGGCTTCGCCGACGGCATCGAGGTGCTGCGCACGGTGACCCCGGCCGACTGGGCGGCGCAGGGCATGGCGGCCGGCACCCCGTTCGCCGCCGCGCACAGCCTCTTCCAGACCGGCCCGTTCCGCCCCCCGAACCTGCACCGGACGCTGGGCAACGTGGTCTTCGTCGGCTCGGGCACCCAGCCCGGCGTGGGCGTGCCGATGGTCCTCATCAGCGGCAAGCTCGCCGCCGCACGGATCACCGGGGGTGTCCGGTGAGCGCGAGGAGCGCTGCGGAGCGGAGCCCCGCAGTCGCGAACGAAAGGCCGGCACGGTGACGGCCCGGGAGAGCCACCTCGTGGAGCTGGTGGACGACGGCGGGCGCGTCGTCGGCGAAGCCACCGTGGCCGCCGCCCACCAGCCGCCCGGCCGGCTGCACCGGGCCTTCTCGGTGCTGCTCGTCGACCCGGAGGGGCGGATCCTGCTCCAGCAGCGGGCCGCCGTGAAGACCCGGTTCCCGCTGCGCTGGGCCAACGCCTGCTGCGGCCACCCGCTGCCCGGCCAGTCGCTGGTCGAGGCCGCCAACCGCCGGCTCGCCGAGGAACTCGGCGTCGAGCCGGTCGACCTCACCGAGGTCGGGGTGTACGTCTACTACGCCGAGGATCCGGCCACCGGCCGGGTCGAGTTCGAGTACGACCACGTGCTGCGCGCCGACGTCCCGGCCGACCTGGCCATCCGGCCCGACCCGGACGAGGTGGCCACCCTGCGCTGGGCCGACCCGCGCGAGCTGGAGGCCGACCTGGACGTCGACCCCCGCGCGTACGCCCCCTGGCTCGGCGGGGTGGTGAACCGGCTGCTGCGGCCGGCCCGGCCCGCCATCGACGCGGCCCGGGCGGGTGCGCCGGCCGACGAGGCACCGGAGCGGTCGGGTGGCGGATGAGGCGCTGAGCGCGGGGGCCGTCGCGCGCCGGCTGGGGGTCGCGGTCACCACGCTGCGCACCTGGCACCACCGCTACGGCCTCGGTCCCAGTGAGCACGTGCCGGGGCACCACCGGCGCTACACGCCGGCCGACCTCGCCCGCCTGGAGATCATGCGGCGGCTCACCGCGGAGGGCCTCACCCCCGCCGAGGCCGCCCGCTGGGCCCGGCAGGCGCCGGCCGTCCTCCCGCCGGAGCAGCTCGCGCCGAGGGCGCGGGCCACCGCGGTCCGGGACGGCGGCGGCACGACCATCCCGGTCGGCCGGGCCGGACCGGTGGCACGCGGCGTGGCCCGCGCCGCCATGCGGCTGGACTCGGCGGCGATCGGCGAGACCATCGCGCACTCCCTCGCCACCGACGGCGTGGTGCCGACCTGGGACGGGCTGCTCCGGCCGGTGCTCGCCGGCATCGGCGACCGGCACGCCGCCACCGGCGGGTTGATCGAGGTGGAGCACCTGATGTCGCGGTGCGTCTCCGAGGCGTTCGCCACCGTGGCCCGGACGCACGCCGCCGCCGGGCCGGCCCGGATCCTGCTCTCCTGCGCCGACGAGGAGCAGCACACGCTGCCGCTGGAGGCGCTGGGCGCCGCCCTGGCCGAGGCCGGGGTGGGCCACCGGATGCTGGGCGCACGGGTGCCGGTGGCGGCCCTGGTCGAGGCGGTCAACCGGACCGGCCCGGCGGCCGTGGTGCTCTGGTCGCACACCCGGGTCACGGCCGATCCGGACCAGCTCACGGCGGTGCTCGCCGCCCCGCGCCGCCCGCTGCTGGTCCTCGCCGCCGGGCCGGGCTGGCGGGCCGACACGCTCCCGGCCGGGGTGGTCCGGCCGGTGAACCTGACCGAGGCGCTCTCGCTGGCGGTGGCCGTACGGGACTCCCTGGACCAGTCGACGACGGGGTGAGGGGCTCTCCCGATTCGGCGCGACGTCCACTACGGTCGGAAGTCCGCCCGACCCGACCCCCTCTCGGGAGCGACGATGCGTCCACGCGCCGTGCTGGCGTGCGCCCTCGGCCTGGTGCTCCTCCTGGCCGGCTGCGGCGAGCCCGGCAAGACCCCGACCCCGGCCGGCGCCCCGCCGGCCGCCTCGGCCGTCCCGACGCCGGCGCCGACCCCACGGCCCAGCCCGAGCCGCACCACCCCGCCGAAGCCGAAGCTCCGACCGCTGCCGAAGACCCTGCCCGCCGGGCTGCACCGCACCAGCGGCGACCGGGGCGTCGCCCTCACCTTCGACGACGGGCCGGACCCCCGGTTCACCCCGCAGATCCTCGACCAGCTCCGGGCGGCCCGCGTCACGGCGACCTTCTGCCTGGTCGGCAAGCAGGCCAGGCGTTACCCGCAGCTGGTGGCCCGGATCGCCCGCGAGGGGCATCAGCTCTGCAACCACAGCTGGCGGCACGACATCAACCTCGGCCGGCGGCCGCTCGCCGAGATCCGGGCCGACCTGGTCCGGACCAACCAGGCCATCCGGGCGGCCGCACCGCGCGCGCCGATCACCTGGTTCCGGCAGCCGGGCGGACGCTGGACGGCGGAGGAGCTGACGGTGGCCCGCCAGCTCGGCATGCGCCCGCTGCACTGGAGCGTCGACCCGCAGGACTGGGGCCACCCGTCGGCGAAGACGATCATCAAGCGGGTGGCGGCGACGACCCACCACGGCTCGATCGTGCTCATGCACGACGCGGGCGGTGACCGGACCCAGACGATGGCCGCCTGCCGGCACCTGATCCCGGAACTCAAGCGGCGGTACGGGATCTCCCGGCTCCGGTGATACCGCCTCTGACCTGCGGTTTTGCCCGTCCCCGTGCCCATGGCCATACCGGTTTGGCCGACCGAGGAGGCATGGCATATGCTTCTCATGCCTCCGGCGGGGCCGGATGGGAGCAAGTCCGCTTGAAGTTGCGAGTGTGCAATGATGGCGGGGCCGCCCTCATCGTCTAGCGGCCCAGGACGCCGCCCTTTCAAGGCGGTAGCACGGGTTCGAATCCCGTTGGGGGCACGGTCCGGTTCCGGCCGGATGCAACACAGCTAGGTCCTGTGGAGCAGTTGGAGTGCTCGCCGCCCTGTCAAGGCGGAGGTCGCGGGTTCAAGTCCCGTCAGGACCGCAAGCGCTGACGCCGCGCCCTTCATGCGCGGCGTTCTGCGTATCGGCCCGTGCGGTAGCATGAGCCGAGCGGCACGGCCAGGTAGCTCAGTTGGTACGAGCGTCCGACTGAAAATCGGAAGGTCGGCGGTTCGACCCCGCCCCTGGCCACATAGCCTTTCGCCGGGCTACAGGAGCGCCGACCAGCGGAGACGCCGGTCGGCGTTCTGCTTTTCGCCCCGCAGGCCCGTCTGTCCGGTCTGACCCTCGTTGACCCCGGAATCCCTCTGATGGCCGCCCCTTGTTGCACGGGGATTGCACGACCCCTCGTCATGCCGGTCGGCCAAGAGCGCGTCGCAGACCCCTGCCTTGCAAAGATCAAAACTCCTGCCCGCCGGCGTCGGCTACTGCGGTCTGGCATGATCACGACGTGCCCGACCCCGAGCCCGCCGACGGCAGTCCGCCTACGGAGCCGTCTGCGCCGACGGCGCGGAACGAACTGCCCGCACTAATCGTGCTGCTGCTCGCATCGGCCGTTCTGCTGGCGCTGTCTTTCGGCTGTGCCGCCTTGTGGCTTTACAACTAACTGGCCGTCCGTTGCGCTGGACCAGGAGCGCCAGTTTGGGGAAGAGCGCGCTCAACCGGCCGGGATGCCCGAAACGCCTGCTGACGAGGGCCGGGCGAGGTGCATCTCGTGCCCGCTCGTGACCGCTGGGTCTACTGATTACTGGCCCGTGGACGGCCCGTGACGGCCGAGGCGGGTCGTGGAAGAGGATCTACGCGGGCGCAGGCGGGTAGCCGTGCCGGACGTCGAAGACTGCCTCCGGATAGTGGGCGGCGAGCCGTTCCGCTGCCAGCTTTGGATCGGCTGTCTCCACCAAGATCCGCCCGGACGGCTGTGGGCCGAACAGCCAAATTCTCACTCCGTGGCGCGACCAGAGATCGCGATCGTTGGCTAGACGCTCCAACGCATCTGCGAACTGCCGTTCCGACCTCACGGACGGCCGGAAGGCGAAGCGGAGCTGGGGAAAGCGGGCAGTGACGGCAGGGTCAAGCGACTCGCCCGATGTGCGGTAGACGGCGAGATCCGCATCGTCTGGCTCCAGGGTGACTGCCGTGAAGACATCGGGGAAGTGTGCGCGGCAGTAGTCGGCGACGACTTCGAAGTCCTCACGCTGATGGTCGCTTGTACCGCGCACCTGGTGTGCCATAGCCGCTCCTAGCGGATCTCCTCGTCGGGCAGTCGTAGACCGTCCAGTCTCCCCGGACGGGGACCAGGTGGAGCGCCCTACCGGACGAACGACCTGGGCCCCGTCCGGGGAGACTGGTAGCGCTTGTGGTGCCCGGCGAGGGGATCCGCGGCTGATCTCTGAGGAGGGCCGGGGTTCGGGGCGGAGCCCCGAGGTCTTCTGATCGGATCGTCCCCAAGCGTGGCCGGCCGGCCCGGCCGATGCCGGCCGGAGGTCGCCAGCAGGCCGGGGCCGGGCCGGCGCGGCCCGCTTGCGGGCCGCCTTGATCTGATAGAGCGGAATTCGGCAACGCAGACCACCGAGGGCTGTCCTCCGTCGGGAGATGGGCGACACACGTCCGCCAACTGATCTGCTACATCCGCCTTAGGGATCGCGGCATGTGCATGTGTGACCCAACGGGCCGTATGTACGGCCGGTGATTGATTGCGAGCAGCATGCCACAATCGCGCCATGGCCGATGCCAAAGAGCCGCGTCCCTGGCCTCGGATCAGGGCGGCGGCACCACGCGACGGCTTCGCATCGGACCCTGCAGCGGGATTGCCTGTGGTGGAGCCCCGAACGCCTGGCGCCGCAGAAGTCGGGGGGCCGGACCCTGCTCTTGGAGCCGACAGACGCGAACGGGTCCGGGCGTGGTCGGCGATTGACGGTGGGGGGAGCGGCCACCGCATGGCCCAAGCCGGCCTTGTTCTTGCCGCAGTCCTGGCCGGGGTGGCGTGGCTGTCGGTGGCAGGTCTTGTCTTCCTTGCTGTGGCTGGTCGAGATGATCCGGAAGGGATGACCAGCGTCTTCGCGGTCGCGCTGATGCCATATGCGCTTGTGCCCGCGCTCTGCCTCACCGCTGGCGCGGCGTTGCTGTATCGCAAGACTCGGGGTGGCCGAGTCCCCTTGCTGATCGCTGTGGTGACCACGTTGGCGGCGCTGGTGGTCTGCTGCTCCTGGTGGGAGCTCGTACCGATCCTGCCCTGTGGCCCCCTGCGGCCCTGTTTCCCCTGATGTCCACGGGACCGCTGCACGGCCGTTGCAATACGGCCCACAAGACGACCCTGACCTGCGGAAATGCGGGTGCCTGAAAATCGGAAGGTCGGCGGTTCGACCCCGCCCCTGGCCACATAGCCTTTCGCCGGGCTACAGAGATCCCCACCAGCGGAAACGTCGGTGGGGATCTTGCTGTTGGGGGCGGCCAACTAACTGGCTGCCCTCCCGTCCGCCTCGTCCCGTTGATCAAGAAGTTTGCGTCGGTGGAGGCCGTTTTCCCGACGCGAACTTCTTGATCAACAAGCCGGAGGTCAGGGTTCCGGGGTCGGGGTCGGGCCGGGGTTGGTCCCGATGGTGTGGGGACCGGGTGGGGCCGAGACTGAGCCGTATGACGAGAGCGCGGTGGAAGATCCTCGCACCCTGGCGGGTCGCCTACGGTGCCGAGAGCCGGCGACGGGTCGCCTGGTCGGTGGTCGCGGTACCGCGGGCGGTGGGCGCGCTGGGCCGGGCACCGCGCCGGCCGGGTCGGCTGCGGGCTCTGGGCGGGGCGCTGCTGGCCCTGCCGGTCGCGGTCGCGTCCACCGCGCTGACCGCGGTGCTCGCGTTCCTGGTGCTGATCAACGTGCTGGCGTACCCGTTCCGCCCGTGGCTCGGGCTCGGCGAGCAGACCGCCAACGCCTGGTACGCCGACGCCTGGGGCGGCCCGACCCTGGCCGGCGCCTGGGCCACCCACGCGGCCCTGGTCCTGCTGCTCGTCGTACCGCCGCTGATCTGGGCCGTCCGCGGGCTCACCGCCCTTCAGTGGCGGCTCACCGGCCACCGGTCGAGCCCGGCCGTCACACCGTCCCGCACGGCGGCCGTCGTGGCCGAGCCGGTGGGCGTCCGGCCTCCCGTCCACGCCGAGCCGGTGATCGCCAGGCCGCCCGTCGTGGCCGAGCCGGTGGGCGTCCGGCCCGCCGAGCCGGTGATCGCCAGGCCGCCCGCCGTGGTCGAGCCGGTGGGCCTCCGGTCGGCACCGGCGGCCGCCGCGGCGGTCATCCGGCCGGGGGCGACTCGCCGTCGGCCGTGGCGCCGGGTCGGGGCGGTGGTCGCGGCCGTGGGGCTGCTGGTGGCCGGCTCGCTCACCGCGCACGCCAACGGCATCGGGGACAACCTGCTCTGGGCACCCCGCGACCTGATCAGCGCCCTCGCCCTCGCTCTGACGCTCGCGCCGGTCGCGGGGTTGCTGCTGCTCCGGCGTACGGCCTGGTGGCGGTCGCCGGCCGAGCCCTGCTGAGCCACCCGCGCAACCGCGCCGGTCGCCGGACCAGCCCTGTCGCACCTGCCGGAGCTACCGCTTCGGGCGGTGCTGGCCCATGCCGCTCTGGATCGCCTCCCAGACGCTCCGGCCGGCCTGCAACAGCGTCTCCCCGGCCTGGCCGGCGAGCTGGGCCGGCCCGGGCGGGCCACCCGGCCCCTTCTCCGCCTCCTCCGGCTTCCCGCCAGGTGCCGGCTTCCCAGGCTCGCCGGCCTTCCCCGGCTCACCGGTCCGTCCGGGGGCACGCGCCCCGGTCGGGGTCGCCGGGGACGGCGGAGCGGGTTGCCCGACGCCCTCCCGCAGGGCCCGGTCGGCCACCGCGCCGACCGTCCCGATCCGCTGCCCGCTCGCGTCCAGAACGGGCGCGCTGGCGAGCTGCTGGGTCGCCCGGTTCACGTCGTCGATGCTGCCCCCGGCCGACCGGGCCAGCGCCTCGATCAGGTGCGGGTTCCGGTCGATGGTGGTCAGTGCGCGGTCCAGGATCTGCACCAGCTTCTCCAGGCGTACCTTGAGCAGCGCCTCGGCGCTCACGCCGGTGACGTCCAGCTCCACGCCCTCCAGGTGCACCCGGACCCCGGCGTCGAGCTGGAGCAGGTTGGCGAGCCGGGCGCGCAGCGACAGGTCGGCGTCGAGCCCCTGCACGGACAGCCGGATCTGGTCGACCGTCACCTCCGGGATGTCGAGCAGGACGTCCGGCTCCGACTGCTCGCCACCGCGATGGACGGGCCGCTCGCCCGTCAGGTCCGGCTCTCGCCCGGTAGCGCCGCTCTGGCTCATGGTCCCCGCTCCCCGCTGGCCCCGTCCGCCCGGGCCGGATCGGCCGCGGTTACCCGGTTTCCGGCCTGGCATCCCTCCTCTCCGGTACGCCCCGCACGGCGCGGGCGGCGACGACCGGCATCCACGCGTCCCGCGGACCGCCGTTCCCGGCCCCGAGGCAGTCCGGGAGATCGCTCTCCCGCTGTCGGGAAGCGGGCGAACCTGAAAGCTGCACAGCGGGGCATCAGCCGGTATGGTCCGGGCCTATGGGACAGGGGATGGCCGATCCGGATGAGGTCAGCCAGGAATTCGACCGTTTCTCCCTCCGCAGCACCCTCTTCGCCCCCGCCTCCGCCGACCGGGCGTACGCCGTGTTCACCGGGTCGCTGGCCGACTGGTGGGTCCGCGAATACACCTGGTCGGGGCCGGAGGCGCTGGCCGAACTGGGCATGGAACCCCGGGCCGGCGGCATGCTCTACGAGATCGGCCCGTACGGCTTCCGCGGGGACTGGGGCCGGGTGCTCACCTGGGATCCGCCCCGGCGGTTGGTGTTCACCTGGCAGCTCGGGCCGGACCGGGTGCCGGTGCCGGATCCGGCGCGGGCCAGCGAGGTCGAGGTTCTCTTCCAGCCCGAGGGGCCGGAGCTGACCCGGGTCGACGTCGAGCACCGCTACTTCGACCGGCACGGCGAGGCCGCCGAGGGCTACCGCAAGGCGCTCACCGCCGGCTGGCACGAACTCCTCTGCCGCTACCTGGCGACGGTCGCCCGCACCACCGACTGACCGCGGCGGGTCAGCCGCCGATGCCCCGGGCCGGGGTCCCGGCGCCGGTCACACCGGTGCCGCCCAGGTCGGCCCGGCGGCCCGCGGCGGCGCCCGGCCCGAAGCCACTGCCGGCGAGCCGGCGGCGCGGGGCGGTACGCAGCCGCGGGTACACCTCGGCGAGCCGGCGCTGGACCCGGTCGGAGCGGTCGGCGAGCACCAGCGCCACCGAGGGCGCCCCGGCCTCGGCGACGGCGCCGGCCTCGGCCGTGCGCAGCCGCTCGGCGACCACGTGGGCGAAGCCGGCCAGCCAGGTCCGCCGGAACGCGGCGGGATGCTCCCCGGCCGGTACGGCGGCGCCGGCCAGCCCGTGCGCGGCCTGCACGAGCAGCGAGGTGAAGAGCAGGTCGACCCGTTCCAGGTCGCTGGCGAAGCCGAAGAGGTGCAGGTCGAAGCCGCTGCCCCGCCGGCGGCGTACGCAGCGGCAGCGCAGCGGGTCGGCGACCGCCGCGAGCAGGGCGGCCTTGTCCCGGGCGTACGGGGCGATCACCTCGACCACCCGGTCGCCGACCGGGTCGGTGGCCGGTTCGCGGGCGGCGAGCAGCGCCCGGTCGACGCCGTAGCGGGCGATCAGCTCGGTGGCCTTGGCCATGAAGGCGGCGGACTCGGCGGGCGTGCAGGCCGGGTCCTCGGCCTGGGCGAGCAGCTTGCGGACCTTGCTCAGCATCGCCTCGGACATGTCACCAGAGCTACCACAGCGGGGTGGACCGGACGGTCAGCCGGCCCGGCTGCGCAGCGTGGCGACCGTCGAGCCGGCGAGGGTGAGCAGGCAGTCGGGGAGCAGCCCGTCGGCCGCCGCGGCCCCGAACAGCGCCTCACCGGTGTCGGCGTCGTCGTTGGCGTACGCGCTGACGAACCGGGCCACCCACCGGGTGTCGTAGTCGGCCTGGTCGATGCCGGGGAAGTCGAGCGCGGCGCCGCCGCCGGGGGCGTCGCCGCCGAGCATGGTGGCGGCCAGGCACCAGGCGACGCCGTAGGCACCGGCCAGCCCGGAGCGGTCCACCACGGCGTCGAAGGCGCCCACCACTCCGTCGCCGTCGCCGGCCAGCGCCGAGCGGAGCACGGCGGTCGCATCGTCCAGCGTCTGCTGTGCTTCGTCGGTCACCTGCCGAACAGTAGTTCCGGGGGTCAAGCGGTGACCCCGGAACAGCCCCGTCGTCACGCAGCGTGATACCGGCAGTCGGGGTGCCGACGGACGGACCTCCACGGTCCCGCGCGCCGCGCCGGCACGCTAGTGTGCGCAGCGGACCCTCGCCGGAGGAAGGACGACAATGCTCAAATCTCGCGCGTCGCGTGCGGCCCTGTCCACGGCCTGCGCGGCGCTCCTGCTCGCCACCAGCGCCTGCGGGAGCGACAAGCCCGAAGAGGCGGCCGCCACCCAGGTGCGCCTCTACGGCACCGACGGCAACATGCAGAACTCGTACGTCGACGCCCTGAAGGACCGCGCGGACCTTCTGAACGGCATGAAGGGCACCACCCCGCTCACGCCGCTGCCGGAGAGCTTCAAGGATCGGCTACGCACCGTAGACCCGAAGCTCAAGGACTTCCTCTACTCGGCGGAGACCTACGACGCGATCGTGATCAGCGTGCTGGCCGCCCAGCTCGCCGGCACGACCGAGCCGGGCGCGATCGCCAAGCAGATCGTCGGGGCGACCACCGGCGGCCAGCGCTGCGACGAGGTGACGACCTGCCTCCAGCTGGCCCGCGCCGGCCAGGACGTCGAGTACCGCGGGGTGTCGCTGAACCGGGCCGGGTTCACCGACCTCGGCGAGCCGGCCGCCGCCAGCTACGCCACCCTGCACTTCGACGACCAGCAGCTCGACGACGGCAAGACCGAGTTCGTCGGCGCCGGGGACGAGTCGGGGGCGAGCACCAAGACGCCGCCGCGGGGCAAGAAGTCGCGTCCGAGCAAGTCCTACAAGGGGGACGGCTCCCCGCTGGTGCTCGGCGGCCTGCTGCCGAAGACCGGTGACCTGGCCCTGGCGTACCCGCCGATGGCGGCCGGCGCGGCGCTGGCGATCCGCGAGATCAACGCGGCGGGCGGCGCGCTCGGCGAGCCGGTGGTCTGGATCGAGGGCGACGACGGCACCGACCCGAAGGTGGCGAAGGCGACGGTGGCCTCGCACGTCCAGCAGGGCGTGCACGTCATCGTGGGCGCGGGCGCGTCCGGCATCTCCCGGGCCGTGCTGCCCGACGTGGTGGCCGCCGGCCGGATCCTCTTCTCCCCGTCGAACACCGACGCCGGGCTGAGCACCATAGACGACAAGGGCCTCTACTTCCGCACGGCCCCGTCGGACATCCTCCAGGGTCGGGCGCTGGCCGACGTGATACTGCGCGACGGACCGCACAAGATCGCGATCGTCGCCCGTAAGGACTCCTACGGCGAGGGCCTCCAGGAGAACGTCCGCGCCGAGCTGGAGCGGGCCGGCATGGGCGCCGACAAGGTCAAGCTGCTCACGTACGTGCCCCCGGAGGGCGCCTCGGCGCCGCCGGTGGACTTCTCCGGCGGGGCCAAGGAGATCAAGGACTACGGGGCGGACGCCGTGCTGGTGATCGGCTTCGGTGAGTCGGCACGGGTGATCACCGCGCTGGCCGACGCCGGGGTGCAGATCCGGCACTGAGACGACGACGAGGGCCGCACCGGGCGAACCGGTGCGGCCCTCGTCGTGTCCGCCGGGCTCAGCGGGAGCGGCGCCGCTCCAGGAACTCGGTCATCCGCCGGTGCTTCTCCTCGTCCTCGAAGAGCACCGCCTGGCTGAGCAGGTCGAGCTGCGGGTGGGCGGCCGCGGGCGCGTCCACCGCCAGCTTGGTCAGCCGCAGCGCCAGCCCCGAACCCTTGGCCATCTCGTCGAGCAGGCCGTGCGCGGTGGGCAGCAGCTCCGCCGGCTCGGCCACCACCCGGTTGACCAGCCCGATCCGCAGCGCCTCCTCGGCGTCCACCCGCCGGCCGGTGAAGAGCAGCTCCTTGGCCCGGGCCTCCCCGATCAGCGCGGGCAGCCGGTAGGTCGCGCCGGCGCCGGCCAGGATGCCCAGCCGCACCTCGGGCTGGCCGAACACCGCACGCGCCGTGCACACCCGCAGATCGCAGGCGTACGCCAGCTCGGCGCCGCCGCCCAGCGCCGGGCCGTCCACGGCCGCCACGGTGGGCATCGGCAGGGCCCGGATCCGGGCGAAGGCGGCCTGGTTGATCGCGGCCAGCGCGTCCAGCCGGCCGCGTTCGCGCAGCTGGGCGATGTCCGCGCCGCCGGCGAAGATGCCCTCCGTCCCGCCGGTGAGCAGCAGCAGCCGGGGCCGCGCCTCCAGCTCGGCGCAGACGGCGTGCAGCTCGGCGATCAGGTCGGCGTCGATCGCGTTGCGCTTCTCCGGCCGGTCAAGGGTGACCACCAGCCGGTCCGGCAGCTCCTCGATCCGCAGCCCGCTCACTGCTTCACCCCGCCTTCCCAGGTGTAGAAGCCCTGTCCCGACTTCTTGCCCAGCCGACCGGCGGCCACCATTTCCACCAGCAGCGGGGGCGGCGCGAACCGGTCTCCGTACGCGGCCTGGAGGGTCCGGGCGATGTCGAGCCGGACGTCCAGCCCGACCAGGTCGGTCAGCTCCAGCGGGCCGACCGGGTGCCGGTAGCCGAGCACCATGGCCTTGTCGATGTCGGCCGGGCTGGCCACCCCGTCGGCGACCATCCGGATCGCCTCCAGGCCGAGGGTCACGCCGAGCCGCGAGGTGGCGAAGCCGGGCAGGTCGCGTACCACGACGGGGTCCTTGCCCAGCCGGCCGGCGAGCGCGACGGCCGCCCCGGTGGTCTCCGGCGCGGTGGCCGGGCCGACCACGACCTCGAGCAGCGCCATCGCCCAGACCGGGTTGAAGAAGTGCAGCCCGACGAAGTCGGCGGGCCGCTCCAGGCCCTCGGCCAGCTCGGCGATCGGGATGCTGGAGGTGTTGCTGCCGAGCAGGGCGGGCCGGCGGGCCTCGGCGTCGGAGAGCACCGCCCGCTTGAGGTCGAGCCGCTCGGGGACCGCCTCCACAATCACGTCGGGGCCCTCGGCCACCTCGGCGAGCGCGGCCCGCAGGGTGACCCGCGCACGGTTGGCCGTCGCCGCCTCGGCGGTCAGCTTGCCGCGCTGGACGCCGCGCTCCCACAGCTCGCCGAGCCGCCGCACGGCGTCGGCGCCCCGCGCCGGGTCCACCTCGACCAGCTCGACCGCGTACCCGGCGCCGGCCGCCACGTACGCGATGCCGAGGCCCATGGTGCCGGCCCCGACGACCACAAAACGTCCACTCATCGATGTCCCTCCGCCGCGGCCGGTGACGGGCGGGGTCTCCGCCGCGCCGGTGCGTCCGCTCGCTCGTTCCTGGGTGCGACCCTATGCAGGGCCGGCCCGCGGGGCATGCGTGGGGGCGCGCCGGATCGGGTACAGACGGCCGTCAACGCCGAGGGAAGGACCGAGATGAGCCAGGCACCGGAGAGCGCGGAGAGCACCGAGACCGTGGAGACTCGCGGCGACGAGCGGGTGGACCTGCTCCGCGCGGACACCAACAACGACGGGAAGACCGACGTCTGGGTGGTGGACACCGACGGCGACGGGAAGGCCGACCTGTTCCAGTTCGACACCGACGGCGACGGCAAGGTGGACATCACCATGGTCGACATCGACGAGGACGGCACTCCGGACGAGGTGGTCGACGGCGACGGCGGCCTCCCGCCGGAGCAGACCACCCCCACCGTGCAGGTCTGACGCGTACGCCGGCGGGCTTCCGGCCGTGCCCGGTGCCCGCCGGCCTCAGGCCAGCTTCAGTGTGGCCAGGTAGTACGGGTGGTCCCGGTCGTCCACGTCGACCAGTCGCCACGGCGAGCCGTGGACCAGGTCGGCGAACTCCTCGACCGAGCACACCAGATAGTCGAACCACTCGGTGCCGAGCAGCCGGTAGCGCAGCCGCAGCCGCAGTTGCCCGCCCAGCCGCCCCCGCCGCCGGTTCAGCTCGTGGTAGCCGGTGTGCACCGGGTCGGTGGTGCCGTACGGGTCGGTGCCGTGCGCGATCACCTGGGCGCCGGGGCGGGCCAGCGCGGCGAGGGCGGCCAGCAGGGCGGGTGCCCGCTCCCGCCCCTCGAACAGCCCCAGGTTGTTGCCGAGCAGCAGGAAGGTGTCGTAGCGCCGGCCGTCGGCGACGTGCTCGTCGACGGTGCCGAGCACCAGGTCGCGTACGCCCCGGTGCCGGCTGACCCGCAGCGCACCGATCGAGGTGTCCAGCCCGGTGACCGGCACGCCGCGCTCCTGGAGGTGCAGCGCGATCCGGCCGGCCCCGACGCCGATGTCCAGCACCTCGCCGTGGACCCGGTCCACGGCCCGGTGGTCGTACGGCTGCCATCGCTCCGGCGGGTCCAGGTAGTGGGCGGCGGGGGCACCGTTGACCAGCCCGTCGTCCCGCTCGATGATCTCGATGACCGGCCGGGGCAGCCGCCCGCCGACCAGCGGCCGGGGCCCGATCCCGGTGGTGACGGCGTACGCGTCGCGGATCATCTCGCCGAACACGTCGCCGATTCTGGGTTCCCCGGTCACGGACCGGTCTCTGTTCGCGACTGCGGGGCTCGCAGACCCGGCTCACTCCTCGCGCTCACGGCGATCACGCTATCCGGGCTCGGTCCGCCTGTCGCGGCCGTATCCTGAGCGGCGTGACAGACCTGGACCGCCTGGCGGCGGAGAAGTACGTGCTGCTCACCACGTTCCGCAAGGACGGGCGGGCGGTGCCGACTCCGGTCTGGGCGGTCCGCGACGGCGAGGCGCTGGCCGTGTGGACGGTGGCGGACTCCGGCAAGGTGAAGCGGATCCGGCGCGACGGCCGGGTCACGGTGGCGCCGTGCGACGTGCGCGGCCGGCCGCACGGCGAGGCGGTGCCGGGGCACGCGACGGTCAGCGGCCCGGAGAGCACGCAGCGGATCCGGAGCCTGCTCAAGCAGAAGTACCGGCTGATCGGCCGGCTCAGCCTGCTGGGCAGCCGGCTGCGGCGGGGCGAGGGCGGCACGGTGGGCCTGCGCATCGTGCTCGACTGAGCGGACCGACCCCGGACACGATTCAGGGCGGCGGATCGTCGCTGGTCGCGACGTCCCACCGCCCCTGCTCGGAACGCCTGAGAAACGTCCGGGTCGTCAGTCCCCCTGACGCTGCTGGGGAATCTGCCCCTGCAGCAGGGCCCGAACCTCCGACTCGCGGTAACGGCGGTGGCCGCCCAGGGTCCGGATGGCGCTGAGCTTGCCAGCCTTGGCCCACCGGGTCACCGTCTTCGGGTCGACACGGAACATCGACGCCACCTCGGCCGGTGTGAGTAGCGGCTCTGGTTCGTGCGTTCGCGATGCCATCGGGGTCACTCCTCCACATGTATAGACATCGGCCGGGGTCCCGCCGGCCGACGCGTCTCCCATGGTCCGGCTAGTCCCCGATGTCCGACATGGGCCGAACGGCTGAAGGTCCCTAGACGGACGGATGAACCATGCCCGATTTTTACGACTTTTATGCCGCAGAAACTACCTTATTCGGACTCATGATCACGGGTCGTGATGCGTCAACTACGAGACACTCTCGCATCGAGAGGTCTCAACCTGGACAAACCTGGCCCTAGTTGCAGCGCTCCAGCAGCTGCACGGCGCGCCACCGGGCGACCAGCTTGTCGTACGCCGCCGAGGCCTCCTCGGCCTCGCCCCGCGAGAGCCCGGCCAGCCCGGTCGCGACCAGCTCGGGCGAGTCGTCGGCGGCGAGCGTCTCGTCCGGCAGCAGTTGCACCAGGCCGCCGTAGTCGAGTTCCACCACCGAGCGCGGGTGGAACTCCTCCAGCCAGCGGGCGGCCTCCTCGACCGCCTCGGTGATCGGGGCCTCGCCGACCGACTTGCGCAGCACCGAGAGCGCCCGGGAGGACCGGCGGCGCGCCTTGGAGATCTCCGTCCGGTAGCGCAGCGCCCGCCGCTCCGGCTCGGTGACCAGGTGCCGCTCCTGCGCGTCGAAGAGCACGAACCAGCGCAGCGGCACCCCCCAGGTGGCGATCTGCTCGTGCACCCGCGGCACCCCGTGCTCCAGCACCCGCGCCCCGCTGCGCCAGTCCTCCACGACGGCCTTGGCCTGGCCGGCCAGGACCGGCGGGACGAACGCGTCGGCCAGCACCGAGGGCACCCCGTCCCGGGCGCTCAGCGCCGCCTCGGCGACCCGGATCCGCAGGTTCCACGGGCAGACCAGCAGGGAGTCGTCGGTCTCCAGGACGTACGCCTCGTCGGGCAGGTCGGGCAGCCTGGTCCAGCCCGCGCCCAGCGCCTCGATCACCGCGGTCCGCTGCCGGACCGGCCCCTCCAGCGGGGCGACCGCCCGGCCCTCGTTGACGTAGCGGCGCCAGAACGACTGGCGGTCGCGATCGAAGGCGGTCAGCGGCTCGTACACGCGCAGGTATGAAGCGAAGAGCGACGGCACGGCGCGATCCTCCCACGAGACGGGACTTGTCCGCCGCCGCCGTCACGAGCCGCCGTGACGTGCGCGACAGTACGGCTGCGGCCGATATTAGGCTCAGCAGCACCGGCAGCATCCCGCCGGCGTGCCAACAGGTTCCGCGCCCCACAAGGACGCACACCGACACAGGAGTCAGCCATGGGCGTTTTCGCCAGCACCGACGACCCGGGATCCACCGGTCACGAACAGGTCGTGTTCTGCCAGGACAAGCAGTCCGGCCTGAAGGCGATCATCGGGATCTACTCCACCGCGCTGGGCCCGGCCCTCGGCGGTACCCGGTTCTACCCGTACGCCAGCGAGGAGGAGGCCCTCGCCGACGTGCTCGACCTCTCCCGCGGCATGGCGTACAAGAACGCCCTGGCCGGCCTCGACCTCGGCGGCGGCAAGGCGGTCATCTGGGGTGACCCGGAGCAGATCAAGAGCGAGGCGCTGCTCCGCGCCTACGGCCGCTTCGTGGAGTCCCTGGCCGGGCGCTACTACACCGCCTGCGACGTCGGCACCTACGTCGCCGACATGGACGTGATCGCCCGGGAGACGAGCTACGTCACCGGTCGCAGCGTGGAGCACGGCGGCGCCGGCGACTCCTCGGTCCTCACCGCGTGGGGCGTGTTCCAGGGCATGCGGGCCGCCGCCGAGCACGTCTGGGGCGCCCCGACCCTGGCCGGCAAGCGGGTCGGCGTGGCCGGCCTGGGCAAGGTCGGCAAGTACCTCACCGGTCACCTGCTGGAGGACGGCGCCGAGGTCGTGGCGACCGACGTCAACCCGAAGGCCCTGGAGTGGGTGCGCGCCACCCACCCGCAGGTCACGCTGGTCGACGACACCGCGGCGCTGGTCGCCTCCGACATCGACGTGTACGCCCCGTGCGCGCTGGGCGGCGCGCTGAACGACGACACGGTGCCGGTGCTGCGCGCCAAGGTGGTCGCCGGTGCGGCCAACAACCAGCTCGCCCACGCGGGCATCGAGAAGGTCCTCGCCGACCGGGGCATCCTCTACGCCCCGGACTACGTGGTGAACGCCGGTGGCGTGATCCAGGTCGCCGACGAGATCGAGGGCTTCAACTTCGAGCGCGCCAAGCTGCGGGCCACCCGGATCTACGACACCACCCGGGAGATCCTGCGGCTCGCCGACGACGAGGGCGTCCCGCCGGCGGTGGCCGCGGACCGGCTCGCCGAGCGGCGGATGGCCGAGGTCGGCCGGCTGCGCACCATCCACCTGCGCTGAATGTCACCCGGGGGCGGGCCACCGGCTCCGCCCCCGAGTCGCAGCGGCTCAGGTGCCGGCGTTAAGCTGGCCATTGGGGTGCTTCGTACCGATTTGACCGCTGTCACGGCCGGTCCCGGTCTCCGCTCCTTACCGGGTACACTTTGTGACGGCCGGATCACTGCGACGCGCAGGGCCGGTTGACGGTAACCCGAGGTGCCGAACGGTGGCATCCCCATGTACCGTAAGAGCCACGAGAGATGCCTGACGTCATCGGGGCCCGCCTTCGGGCTGCCCCGCATTCTGTGCGAGGGGGTCGAGCCATGGGGCGCGGCCGTGCTAAGGCCAAGCAGACGAAGGTGGCCCGGGAGTTGAAGTACCACTCCCCGAACACCGACCTCACCGCCTTGCAGCGCGAGTTGGCGGGTGCTGGTGGGAAGTCTGAGCAGCACTTCGACGACGACTACAAAGAGTATGTCGACGACGATGATGAGGATCACGCGGACGACGACCCGGACACCTGGGCCCGTCCGACCCGCTGACCTCCGGTCGCATCTGAGCACGCGGTGACTCCCCGCGTGCTCACGCATGTGCCATCCAACGCGGCGCACCGACGATCAGGGGCCCCGCCGTCCCGGAGCCACTCCGGCCGGCCGACAGGCCCCTGATCGCGGTCGCGCACCCTCAGCGGGGCCGGTTGTTCCAGTTGTAGAACGTCGGGATGTTCTCGAAGTGGTTCCAGGCGCACACCGCGCTGGCCCCGTCGCCGCCCGACACCTCCGCCCGCAGCAGGCGCGCGGCCTCGGCCTCGTGGAGAAGTGCGGTCAGTCCGACGGCGGCTTCCCGCACCCGGTCCGCGACGGGATCGGGCTCGGCTCCTCCGACGCGCTCAGGCTGCCGGTGACTCGTGGTCTCGGGCATGCTCCAACACTCCCTCCAGTAGGCGGATCTTGCTGTTGCGGCAGTGCTCGGTCTCCGTACCGTCAAAACGCCCCAGCTCGAAGTAGCGGTTGGCCGCGTGGCCCCCGCCGCAGAAGCCGAAGTAGGGGCAGGACGACCGGCACGCCTCCACGCCGGTGAGGAACTCGCCCACCCAGGGGGTCCGCCCGGCGCCGGCCAGGATCTGGGCCAGCGGGGTGGTCAGCACGTTACCGCTGCTGAAGTCGCCGTAGTGCGGGTCGGTGAAGCCGGCCAGCTCCGGGGAGAGCACCACCACCGAGCCGTCGTGGGCCACCGTGGGGATCGGGTCCAACCGGCGCGGCAGCAGGTCGTCCGCCGTGCCGGCCAGGACGGCGCCGGCGTAGCGCAGCGACCACTCCACCTCGCGCAGGTGGATCCGGGGATCCCGGCGCCAGGCGCCCACCAGCTCCGCCCAGAACCCGGTCACCGCGGCCGCGTCCCGGGCGTTCGTGCGGGTGTTGACCCCCTCGGTCTCCTCGATGTTGATCCCCAGCACGTCACAGCCGAGATCGAGGAAGTAGTCGTAGAGCTCGGTGGCCAGCCCCGGCTCCGGCCGGGAGACCACGGCCAGCGCCGAGAACGGCAGCCCGTGCCGGCGCAGCGCCGCCACACCGGCCAGGATCCGGTCGTACGCCGGGCGGCCGCCCCGGGTGATCCGCTCGCCGTTGCGGTCCCGGGGGCCGTCCACGCTGACGCTCACCCGGATCCCGTGCTCGGCGAAGAACGCGCACCAGGCGTCGTCGATCAGCGTGGCGTTGGTCTGGACGTGGTGCTCCACCGCCGGCCCGAACGGGGCGAGCAGGGCGGCCAGGTGCTCCCGTCCGGCCGCGAGCGGCTCCCCGCCGTGCCAGACCACCGAGAAGCGCCCGGAGGCCGCCCACGGGTTCACCGAGGCCGCCACCGCCTCGGCGACCGTCACCGGCATCCGCGCGTCCACCGCGCGCAGGGGCAGGTAGCAGTAGACGCAGTCGAGGTTGCAGAGCGTGGTCGGCTGCATCACCACGTACGAGGGGACGGCGGCGATGCCCCGCATCCCGGTGTGCGTACGCGCAGCCATCAACCCTCCCCCGCCTAGCCTGAACTGCCCTTCAGGCTAGGCGGCGGTGGCTACTCGGGTGAACCCCCGATCAGGTGCCCGGATGATCACCGGAGAGTGATCAACCGCGGGTGTGCTGACCGATCATCTGCACATTGCCGGAGCCCTCGATGATCTCGCCGGCCTGCCAGGCGTCGACGCCGCGACCGGTCAGGGTGGCCAGCGCGCGGTCGGCGTCCTCGGCCGAGACGATGGCGAACATGCCGACGCCCATGTTGAACGTCGCCTCCATCTCCGGGTCCTCGATCCGGCCCTTGGACTGGATCAGGTCGAAGATCGGCTGCGGCTTCCAGGTGGAGCGGTTGACCACCGCGTCGACGTGCTCGGGCAGGATCCGGACCAGGTTGCCCGGGATGCCGCCGCCGGTGACGTGGGCCAGCGACCGCACCTCGGCCTCGGCGATCAGCTTGAGGCAGTCCTGCGCGTAGATCTTGGTGGGGGTGAGCAGCTCCTCGCCGAGCGTCCGCTGCCGGCCGAAGTCGTCGATCACCACGTCCAGCCGCATCCGGCCGGCGCCCAGCAGCACGTGCCGGACCAGCGAGTAGCCGTTGGAGTGCAGGCCCGAGGAGCGCATGGCGATCACGACGTCGCCCACCTCGACCCGCTCCGAGCTGAGGATGTCGCTCTCCTCCACCACGCCCACGCCGGTGGCGGAGATGTCGTACTCGTCGGGGCGCAGCACGCCCGGGTGCTCGGCCGTCTCGCCGCCGAGCAGGGCGCAGCCGGCGTAGCGGCAGCCGTCGGCGATGCCGGCGCCGATCTCGGCGACCTTGTCCGGGACGACCTCGCCGGTGGCGATGTAGTCGAGCAGGAAGAGCGGCTCGGCGCCGCAGGCCACGAGGTCGTCGACCACCATGGCCACCAGGTCGATGCCGACCGTGTCGTGGATGTCGAGCTGCTGGGCGATCACCAGCTTGGTGCCCACGCCGTCGGTGGAGGAGGCCAGGATCGGGTTCTTGTATTTCTTGGTGTCCAGCCGGAACAGGCCGGCGAAGCCGCCCAGGTCGCCCATGACCTCCGGGCGCCGGGTCTGCCGGACCTTGGACTTCAGCAGCTCGACCGCGCGGTCGCCCGCCTCGATCGACACCCCGGCGTCGGCGTACGAGACCGAGCGTTTGCGCTGCGTACGGCCGGTCCCCGCCGACCAGGGCTGGCGGTCGCCGCCGGCGCCCGTCGGGCTGGATCCTGCGCCGCTGCGCTCGGACACGTGCGTCACGGTTCTCCCCTTTGTGGTTCCGCGGGACCGTTGCGGCCGGCCCCGCGTCGGTGGTGCTACGGGCGGTTGCTCGGCGTGGCGACGAGCGCGGCGGTGGTTACGGCGGTGGGCTCGGACGCCTCGGCGGCGACCCGGCGGCCCACTCCTTCGAGTACGTGCTTGCCGATCAGGTTCCCGGCCGGCAGGTCGATCGGGTATTCCCCGTCGAAGCACGCCCGGCAGAGCCGGGTCTTCGGCTGTTCGGTCGCGGCGATCAGACCGGGGAGCGACACGTAGCCCAGCGTGTCGGCCCCGATCGACCGCCGGATGCCCTCGTTGTCCAGCCCGTTGGCCAGCAGCTCGGCCCGGGTGGCGAAGTCGATCCCGTAGAAGCAGGGCCACCTGACCGGCGGCGAGGAGATCCGGACGTGGACCTCCAGCGCCCCCGCCTCGCGCAGCATCCGCACGATGGCCCGCTGGGTGTTGCCCCGGACGATCGAGTCGTCCACCACCACCAGGCGCTTGCCGCGGACGTTCTCCCGGAGCGGATTGAGCTTGAGCCGGATGCCGAGCTGGCGCAGCGTCTGCGAGGGCTGGATGAAGGTGCGCCCGACGTACGGGTTCTTCATCAGGCCCTGGCCGTAGGTGATGCCGGACTCCTCGGCGTAGCCGATCGCGGCCGGGGTGCCGGACTCCGGCACCGGGATGACCAGGTCGGCCTCGACCGGGTGCTCCCGGGCGAGCTGGCGGCCGATCTGCACCCGGGCGGAGTGCACGTTCCGGCCGGCGATGGTGGCGTCCGGGCGGGCGATGTACACGTACTCGAAGAGGCAGCCCTTGGGCTCCGGGGCGGCGAACCGGCTGGACCGCAGCCCGTCCTCGTCGATGGCGATCAGCTCGCCCGGCTCCACCTCGCGGACCACGCTCGCACCGACGATGTCCAGCGCGGCGGTCTCGCTCGCCACCACCCAGCCGCGCTCCAGCCGGCCGAGCACCAGCGGGCGGACGCCGTGCGGGTCGCGGGCCGCGTAGAGGGTCGACTCGTCCATGAAGACGAAGCTGAACGCGCCGCGCAGCTGGGGCAGCACCTCCAGGGCGGCCGCCTCGACGGAGAGGTCGGGGCGGCTGGCCAGCAGCATGGTGACCAGCGAGGTGTCGTTGGTCGAGCCGTCGGAGTCCAGGCCCCGCTCGGCCACCTCGCGCTGGAGCTCGGCGGTGTTGACCAGGTTGCCGTTGTGGGCCAGCGCGATCGTGGTGCCGGAGCTGGTGGCCCGGATGGTCGGCTGGGCGTTCTCCCAGGTCGACCCGCCGGTGGTCGAGTAGCGCGCGTGCCCGATCGCCACGTGCCCGCGCAGGCTGGCCAGGGTCGGCTCGTCGAAGACCTGGGCGACCAGGCCGAGGTCCTTGTAGACCACCACGCCCGAACCGTCGCTCACCGCGATGCCCGCGGCCTCCTGGCCGCGGTGCTGGAGGGCGTAGAGCCCGAAGTAGGTCAGATTCGCGACCTCTTCCCCGGGCGCCCAGACGCCGAAGACGCCACACGCGTCCTGGGGGCCGGGTCGCTGGGGGTCAAGGTCGTGGCTCAGCCGGCCATCGCCTCGGGGCACCTGCCGCTCCCTCTTGCTGGGGTCTGGACTGGCCTGGCGGAGGTCGGGGGGCAAGCTCCGCACGGTGGGCCGGGGACCGTCGTCGCCTCACAGTGTACGCGAACAGCAGTCGATACCGACAGTCACGATTCGCCTGCTGACGGTGATCGTCGGCGGCGTGTCGCCGCAGCTAGAGCGGAAGGTGCTCGGAGAGGTCCGCCCGGATGCCGGACACCCGTACGCGACCCTCGGTGACAGCCTCCGCCCAGGCGAGGCGTCCGGTCGCCAGCGCCAACCAGGTCGTGGGGTCCATTTCCACCACATTCGGGGGCGTTCCGCGGGTGTGTCGCGGTCCCGCCACGCACTGCACCGCACCGTAGGGTGGAACCCGCACCTCCACCGATCGGCCGGGGGCGCGCTCCGCGAGGACGGCCAAGAGAGTACGTACCGCCTCCCGGAACACCGGCCGATCGGGCGTACGCCCCTCGTCCAGCGCCGTCAACGTTGCCGCTACCGCGGCCGAATAAGTGTGCGGAGAGGACACGACGGGACGATACGACCCGGCGGCATCGCGCTCGACGCTGGCCCTGGGTAGAGATGATCCGGTCAGACAAGGCATAGTTGCCGACGGCGTATTCGTACCGTGAGTGATCACCCGGCCGGACCGGCCGGCGGGGAGATCAGACCCGGAAGGCGGTGGACGTGTCAACACACCGACGTGCCTGGAAGCAGCGGGCCGGTGTGGTCGTAGCGCTGGTCTTCGGCGCGCTGCTCGCCGTCCCCGCCACACCCGCGCTGGCGGCCAACGTCAGCGTGCAGCCCAGTTCGGCCACGGTCAACGCCGGCAGCGACACAACGGTGACCGTCCAGATCACCCCGGGACCCGACGACAAGGGCGGCAGGATCAGCCTGACCGGCCTGCCGTCCGGCGTCACCTGCACCGGTGGCTGCGGAGAGTTCCAGTTCAACGGCCCACCACTGTCGCCGAAGACTCAATTCCTGACTCTCAAGGCGAACGACAACGCGCCGGACGGCACCGCCTCCGTCACCGTGCGGGTCGAGCCTGACAACTCCAGCCCCGCCACCGGGAACTTCTCGCTCACGGTCAAGGCGAAGGCGGCACCTCAGCCCACCCAGGCGCAGACGGTGAAGTCGATCTCCGGCAAGGTGGTGGCCTCGGCCAACGGCGACCCGGTGACGGGCGCTGTGGTCATGCTGCGGGACAGCCAGGGCAGGCAGCGCCAGACCAGCACGGACAGTAGCGGCAACTTCAAGTTCAGCGGCTCGACCTCGGACCCGATCGCACCCGGCCGGATCGACCTGGGCGCCAACAAGGACGGCAAGATCGGCACCAAGTCCCTGGACGCCGCGGCCGGCCAGTCGGTGACCGGGCAGCGGATCAGCGTGCCGGTCGAGGTCGAGGCCAGCCCGAGCCCCACCCCGTCCGCCAGCGAGGAGGCCCTGCCGAGCGAGGAGGCGACCGACGAGGCCACCGACGAGGCGGCCAGCGAGGCGCCCGCCGCCCAGCAGCCGGCCGCCAACGAGGACTCGGGCGGCTTCGGCTCCTGGCTGCTGATCCTGCTCGGCGGCCTGTTCGTCGCCGTCGGCGTGGGCACCATCGTGCTGCTCTACATGCGCCGCAAGAACGACGACGGCGACGGCGCCGGGGACGGCCCGAACGGGCCGGTCGGCCCCGGCGGCCCGGGCGCAGCGGCCGGCGCGGTGCCGGGTGCCCGGGGCGCCTACCGGGGCGCCGACGACCAGACCCGGGTGGTGAACGGCATGGGCGCCGGGGCGGCGCCGACCATGGTCGGCGGCACCTCGCTCAGCGACGCGCCGACCATGATGCACCGCCCGGTCGTGGACGACGTCCCGCCGGACCCGTACGGCGCGCCGCCCGGACCCTCGTACGGCGCCGGGGCCGGCCAGGGCGGCTGGGCCGGCAACGGCTACGGCGACGAGGCCCCCGGTCAGGGCGGCTACGGTGGCGGCAGCAACGGCTACGGCAACGCCCCCTCCTCGGGCGGCGGCTACGGCACCGCCCCGTCCTCCGGCGGCGGCTACGGCAGCCGGGACTACGGCGCCGGCGCCGGCGGCTACCCGCCCGCCCAGGGCGGCGGCTACGGCAACGAGCGCTATGACGAGCCCACCGGCCGCTACACCGGTGACAGCACCCAGTACGCGCCGCCGGCCGACCCGTACCCGACCAGCACCTACCAGCCGGACCAGGGCCGGGGCTACGACCAGACCGGCCCGGGCCAGTACGGCCGCGGCCCGGAGCAGGGCGGCAACGCCTACGGGGCCAACGGCGGCGGCTACGGCGCCCCGGCCGGCGGCTACGACAACGGTCCCGCGGGCGGCTACGGCAGCGGACCGAGCGGCGGCTACGACAGCGGGCCGGCCGGTGGCTACGACGGCGGACAGGCCGGTGGCTACGACAACCGCCAGGGCGGCTACGAGGGTCGCCAGGCCGGCGGCGGGTACGACGGCGGCCAGCAGGGCGGTTACGACGGTTACGACCAGCGCGGCGGCTACGGCGGCGGCGACGGTTACGGCCAGCCTCAGCAGGGTGGCTACGGCCAGCAGGGCGGCTACGGCCAGGAGCCGCCGCCCCAGCAGCGAGGCGGCGGCTACGACAACCAGGGCTACGACCAGGGTGGCTACTACGCCGATCCGGCCGAGGCCGGCCGGGGCGGCCGGCCGGACGCCCCGCAGGACCGCGGCGGTCGCCGCCTGGACTGGCTGGACGACTGACCGCCGGGGCGCGAGCGCCCCACCGACACGACGAGAGTGGCCGCCCGGCTTGAGCCGGGCGGCCACTTCGCGCTGAGCCCTCTACGCCACAGGCGCCGGGGCGAGGTGTCGCCGGCCTCAGGCGGCGGCGAAGTAGCCCTGGCGCAGCACCGGCACCACGTCGGAGACGCCGACCTCGACGGCGACCGCCACGTCCTCGGCGAAGCCGCCCTCGACGAGTTCCCGACCGGAGACGCAACCCCGGACCGCCGCCGGCACGTCGGGCGTGCTGGCCAGGGCGGCCAGGGCCATGGCCGCCTCCACCGAGAGCCCGCCCGGAACCCCGGAGAGGGCGTCCAGCACGCTCGCCGCCCCGAGCTGGTCCTCCACACCGGGGCGCAGCGACCCGTCCGGCCAGCGTTCACCGGCGGCCACCACACCCACCGGGGCGTCGGTCGAGCCGTACCCCTGGGCGCGGAGCCAGCGCCCGACGGCGGGCGCGTTGCGCAGGCACGCCGCTACCACCGGCACGCCGGTGGCGCTCGCGGCGGCGCTGATGGCCGAGCCGTTCGGCGACGGGAGCACCAGGTCGGCGACGACCGGCGCGGTCCGCAGCGCCGCCGGGGAGAGCGACCACGGGTGTTCCGGGGTCGTCTTCCGGCGGCCGACCGCGGCGACGGCGCCGACCCGGCGGGCGTAGTCGGCGGCCTGCTCGCCCCACGGGAACGGGTGCACCCGCATGCCGCGGCTGACCGCCACCTCCACGGCGGTGGTGAACGAGAGCACGTCCACCACCACCAGGGCGGCGCAGACCCGGCCGAGTTCCGCCGCTCCGCTCAGCCCCCAGTCGAACCGGGCGCCGGCGCCGGGTTGGGCGAAGACGGCCAAGGCCAGGGCCTCAGCGCTGATCCGGCGCGGGGCGCTCGTCCGCGTCACCGGCAGCCGTCGGGGCCTCGCCCAGGTCGGACGTCGCCTCGGGAGCGTCGCCGGGGCCGTCCGTCGGGGCGTCGGCGATCTCCGCCGGAGCCTCGTCCGCCGGGACGTCCTCGGCCACCGGGGCGTCCGGCGCCTCTGCCGGCGCGGCCACCTCGGCCTCGGTCTCCGCCGGAGCGGAGCCCGCCTGCGCGATCGGCTCGGCGTCGACCTCGGCCGGGTCGACGCCGACCGGCTGCTCGGCGGTGGCCGGCAGGACGGTGGTGGTCCCGGTGCGGGTCGCCTCCACCTCCACCCGGGCCGCCTCCGCGCCGCCGAAGAGGCGGGGCAGCGTGGCGGTGTGCGCCTCGCGCAGCTCGTCGAGACCGATCCGGAACTGGCCGTGCACCTCGAGGGCGCCGCCGGCCGGGTCGGTGACCCCGATGAACTCCCACGGCACCCCGCGCTCGGCGCAGAGGGCGGTGAACGCCTTCTCGTGCCCGCGCGGCACCGACACCAGCACGCGGCCGGCGGACTCGCTGAACAGGAAGACGAACGGCATCGAGCCGCCGGCGAAGTGCTCCGGCAGCACGACCCGGGCACCGACCCCGCGCCGCAGGCTGGACTCGACCAGGCTCTGGGCGAGACCACCGTCGGAGAGGTCGTGCGCGGAGCTGAGGTGCCCGACCCGGGCCGCCTCGGCGAGCAGCTCGGCGAGCTGCCGCTCGCGCGCCAGGTCGACCTGCGGCGGGATGCCGCCGAGGTGCTCGTGGGTCACCCAGGCCCACTCCGAGCCGGAGAGCTCGACGTGCGTCTCGCCGAGCAGGAAGAGCTGGTCGTGGTCGCCGGCCGGCCGCGGCACGAAGCCCATCGGCACCCGCTCCGCGACGTTGTCCAGCACGCCCAGCACGCCGACCACCGGAGTGGGGTGGATGGCCGCCGCACCGGTCTGGTTGTAGAAGCTGACGTTGCCGCCGGTCACCGGGATGCCCAGCTCCAGGCAGCCGTCCGCCAGGCCGCGGACGGCCTCGGCGAACTGCCACATGACGCCCGGGTCCTCCGGCGAGCCGAAGTTGAGGCAGTTGGTCACGGCGATCGGCTTCGCGCCGGTCACCGCCACGTTCCGGTACGCCTCGGCCAGCGCGAGCTTCGTCCCGTGGTACGGGTCGAGGCGCGCGTAGCGGCCGTTGCCGTCGACGGAGAGGGCGACGCCGAGGCCGGTCCGCTCGTCGATCCGGATGACGCCGGAGTCCTCCGGCTGGGCGAGCACGGTGTTGCCCAGCACGTACCGGTCGTACTGCTCGGTGACCCAGGTCTTGTCGGCCAGGTTCGGCGACGCGATCATGCGGAGCAGGGTCTCCCGGAGGGCCTCCGGGTCGCTCGGCCGGGGCAGCGTCTCGGCCCGGTCGGCCTGGAGCAGGATCAGGTCGGCCGGCTCGCGCATCGGGCGGGCGTAGACCGGACCGTCGTCGACCAGCGAGCCCGGCGGCACGTCCACCACCATCTGGTCGCGCCAGGTGATGAGCAGGCGGCCCGGCTGGCCGTCCGGCGACGGCGGGGTGACCTCGCCGATCGCGGTGGCGAGCACGCCCCACTTCTCGGCGGTCTTGAGCACCGCCTCCAGCTTGTCCGGCGCGACCACCAGCAGCATCCGCTCCTGGGACTCGCTGGCCAGGATCTCGTGCGGCTCCATCGAGGGCTCGCGCAGCGGCACGCGCTCCAGCCAGACCCGCATGCCGGTGCCGGCGGCGGCGGCCGTCTCGGTGAGCGCGCAGGTCAGGCCGGCGCCGCCGAGGTCCTGGATGCCGACGACCAGCTCGGCGTCGTAGAGCTCGAGGCACGCCTCGATGAGCAGCTTCTCGATGAACGGGTCGCCCACCTGCACGGCCGGGCGGCGCTGCTCGCTGCCCTCGTCGAAGGTGGCGCTGGCCAGCACCGACACGCCGCCGATGCCGTCCCGGCCGGTCTTGGCGCCCATGAGCACCACGATGTTGCCGGGGCCGGCGGCCTCCTTCTTCTGCAGCCGGTCGACCGGCAGCACGCCGAGGCAGAGCGCGTTGACCAGCGGGTTGCCCTGGTAGCAGGGGTCGAAGACGACCTCGCCGCCGATGTTGGGCAGGCCGAGGCAGTTGCCGTAGCCACCGACACCGGCGACCACGCCGGGCAGCACCCGGGCGGTGTCCGGGTGGTCGGCCGCGCCGAAGCGCAGCGGGTCCATCACGGCCACCGGGCGGGCGCCCATGGCGAGGATGTCCCGGACGATGCCGCCGACGCCGGTCGCCGCGCCCTGGTAGGGCTCGACGAAGCTCGGGTGGTTGTGCGACTCGACCTTGAAGGTCACCGCCAGCTCGTCGGAGACCTGGACGACGCCGGCATTCTCCCCGATGCCGGCCAGCAGCCGGTCGCTCGGCGGGGCCTTCTCGCCGAACTGGCGCAGGTGCACCTTGCTCGACTTGTAGGAGCAGTGCTCGCTCCACATGATCGAGTACATGGCCAGCTCGGCCTGGGTCGGCCGGCGGCCGAGGATGTGCCGGATCCGGTCGTACTCGTCGTCACGGAGGCCCAGCTCGGCGTAGGGCTGGAGCTCGTCGGGGGTGCCGGCGGCCCGGGGCACGGTGTCCACGCCGAGGGCCCAGTCGTCGGCCGGGCCGGCCTGCGGCACCACGCCCGGCGTCTCCCGAAGGGCCGGGTCCGGATGGGTGGTCATGACCTCTCCTCGCTGCGCTCGCCGCCGTGGCGGCGGGTGAGCCGACCGATGATCCCGCCGCGCACGGTCACGCCGGGGCCCCCACCAGGTGCTTGAGCACCGAGGTGAAGAAGCCGAGACCGTCCAGGGAGGGGCCGGTGAGCGCCTCCACCGCGTGCTCGGGGTGCGGCATGATGCCGACCACGTTGCCGGCTTCGTTGGTGATCGCGGCGATGTCGCGCTGCGATCCGTTGGGGTTGCCGCCGACGTAGCGGGCGACGACGCGGCCCTCGGCCTCCAGCCGGTCCAGCGTCGCCGTGTCGGCGACGTAGCAGCCCTCGCCGTTCTTGACCGGGACGAGCACCTCCTGGCCCGGCTGGAACGTGTTGGTCCAGGCGGTGCCGACGGCCTCGATCCGGAGGACCTGGTCGCGGTTGCGGAAGTGCAGGTGCTGGTTGCGGGTGAGCGCGCCGGGCAGCAGGTGGGCCTCGCAGAGGATCTGGAAGCCGTTGCAGATGCCGAGCACCGGCAGGCCGCCGCGCGCGGCGTCGACGATCGTCCCCATCACCGGGGCGAACCGGGCGATGGCGCCGCAGCGCAGGTAGTCACCGTAGGAGAAGCCGCCGGGCAGGACGACCGCGTCCACCCCGTGCAGGTCCGGGTCGTCGTGCCAGAGCCGGACCGGTTCGGCGCCGGCGATCCGGACGGCCCGGGCCGCGTCCCCGTCGTCGAGCGAGCCGGGGAAGGTCACCACACCGACCCGGGCGGTCACGAGCGCGCGTCCGCGGTCTCGTCGGCCTCGACCAGGCGGACGGTGAAGTCCTCGATGACCGGGTTGGCGAGCAGCTTGTCGGCGATCTCCCGGGCCCGGTCCAGGTCCGGTTCACCGGTGAACTCGATCTCGATCCGCCTGCCGATCCGAACCGAGGCGACGTCACTGACGCCGAGCCGGGGCAGCGCGTTTGCGACGGCCTGGCCCTGAGGATCGAGGATCTCGGGCTTGAGCATGACGTCGACGACGACGCGAGGCACGGGGCACTCCTGACTGTGTACGCAGTTGGGTGCCGGCCCACAACGGGCGAGCGCAGCCAGCCTACCTGGCAGATACCGTCCCGCCCGCACCGGCCGGGGCCGGGTCAGGCAGTGATCGGCGTAACCGGCCGCCGGGACGGAGGGCCGATACGCGTTCGTTGCGGCGTCGATATGAATTCGTTGCCCGGCGCGGTGGCCGAGCCGGGGCAACAGGGCTCTCACCAGGCATTTTGCCGCAGGTCCCCGGCGGTCGGACCGGTTTCCGACAGGCGGGGGCGGCCGACCGGCGGGCCCGGCCCGTAACATCGCTGGATTTCGATTTAACTCTTGTGACGAACATCGGCCCACCCTTAGCATG
>NZ_JBSSLX010000021.1:0-48366 GCF_053890995.1 Micromonospora sp. I033
GGGCGCCTCCGCCGGCACGGCGAACCCGCCCGCTCCGGGCAAGGCGTCGGCCAAGGTCACGCCGCCGGCGCCGGGCAAGCCGCTGCCGGTCAACGGCAGCGGTGGCACCTACCGGTCCCGGGGCGACGGCGACGGCCGCAACTACGCCCTCGACTCCGGCGAGGACCTGGGGTGAACCGTCGGCAGATGCTCCGCGCCGCCCTCGCCCCGGCGCTCCTGGTCGGCCTCGGCACGGCGTGCAGCGAGCCCGAGCCCGAGGCGGGCAGCGTCGACGTGGTCGACCCGGGCAGCGCCCCGGCGACGCCCCCGCCGAGCCCGACCCCTAGCCTGCCGGCCGGCCCGCTGACCGGTGCGCCGGTGAGCGCGGCACCGCTGGCCAACCGGCAGGCGGTCGCCGTGCCGCTGCGGGTCGGCCCGTCGACCACCCCGGCCGGGCTGGACGCGGCCGACCTGGTCTACGCCGAGTTCGCCGAGTCCGACACGCTGCACCTGACCGCGGTGTTCCATTCCCGCGACGCCGCGAAGGTCGGGCCGGTCACCGAGATCCGGCCGGTCGACATCCGGTCGGTCGCCGTGCTGCGGCCGTTCGTCGGCTACGCCGGCGGCCCGACCGGTTTCCTCACCCAGTTCGAGAAGTCCGGGCTGGCCGGGGTCACCCCGGACGACGGCGACGCCATCGACGACGGCTACACCTCCACGGCCGCGCTGCTCAAGGCCGCGCCGAAGGGCGGCCAGCCGCCCACGGCGGCCCTCGACCACGCCACCGACGGCGCCGCGCTGGCCGGGCGGGACCTCGTCCCGGCCACCGAACTGTCGGTCAGCGTCTCCGGCGGCCCGCCCATGGTCTGGCGGTACGACCAGCAGAAGTCGCTCTGGGTGGGCAAGGCGGGCACCGCGACGGTGACCGCCGCCTCGGTGATCGTGCTGACCATGGAATACCGGACGCTCGACGTCCGGAACCCGTCGCCGCGGTCGCTGCCGTCCGCGAACGTCTTCGGCGAGGGCGCGGTGGTCGCGGTCTCCGGGCCGGCAAGCGCGAAGGGCCGGTGGCGCAAGCCGGGCCTGGGGATGGTCTGCACCCTCGCCGACACCGGCGGTGACCTCATGCACCCGCAGCCCGGCAACGCCTGGGTGATCTACGCGCCGACCACCGCCAAGGTCACCGTGAAAGGAGCACCGTCCCCCCGCCCCGCCCGGCGCGCGGGTCGGCCCCGGTCGGCGCGGCGGTGCCGCCCCCCGGGACCCGGCTCACGCCGGTCGTGGCGCGGCCGAAGGGCTGGTCGTTGCGGTTGCCCACGGCGTGGCCGCTGATCGCGCTCTTCGTGCTCTACCCGCTCTGGTGGGCGCTCGGGGTGTCCAGCTTCGTCTTCGTCATCTTCGCGGTGCCGATGGTCGTGCAGATGGTCCGCCGGGGCCCGGTCCGGGTGCCGCCGGGCTTCGGGATCTGGCTGATCCTGCTGCTCTGGCTGGTGCTCTCCGCCGCGATGCTCGGCCTCACGGCGCCGAACACGCTGCCGCCGGGTGGCGGCGGCCGGTACATCGGCTGGGCCATCCGGCTGGCCAACTTCGTCAGCATGACCGTGGTCATGCTCTACGTCTACAACCTGGGCGAGCGGGAGCTGTCGCGGCGCCGGGTCGTCCGGCTCTTCGGGTTCATGGGCGTGGTCGTGGTCATCGGCGGCTGGCTCGGCTCGCTCTTCCCGACTCTCGGCTTCGTCGCGCCGCTGCGGTTCATCCTGCCCCACTCGATCGCCAGCCAGCCCTTCGTCGCCTCGCTCATGGACGTCAAGTTCGCCCAGGTCCAGCAGGTGCTCGAGGGCGAGGCGAGCTCGCCGCGGCCGTCCGCGCCGTTCACCTACACGAACTCGTGGGGCGAGAACACGGCGATCCTGCTGATCTGGCTGATCGTCGGCTGGGTGGTGCTGGGCAAGCCGCTGCGCCGGGTGGCCGGCGTGGCGATCGCGCTGGCCGCGATCTTCCCGATCATCTACTCGCTCAACCGCGGCCTCTGGATCGGCCTCGGCATCTCCGCGGTCTACGTGGCGATCCGGCTCGCCCTGCGCGGGCGGATGGTGGTGCTGGGCGGACTCGCCCTGGCGGTCGGGCTCATCGGGGTGCTGATCGTCGCCACACCACTGGGCCGCACCTTCGACGAGCGACTGCAGAACGGGCACAGCGACGACATCCGCACCACCCTCTCCGAGGGCGCGGTCACCGCGGCCAACCACTCGCCGATCCTCGGCTACGGCGGCAACCGGGCCCTGATCGGCAGCAACCGGTCGATCGCCATCGGCAAGTCCGACGACTGCAAGCAGTGCGGCAACCGGGAGCTGGGCAGCAACGGCCAGCTCTGGGCGCTGCTGGTCGGCCAGGGCTACGTCGGCGCGATCGCCTACAACGGCTTCTTCCTCTACTGCCTCTGGCGCTACCGCCGCGACCACAGCGCGATCGGTATCGCCGGCAGTCTCGTGCTCATCCTCATGCTCTTCTTCCAGTTCACCTACGGGGCGCTGGAAGCCACCCTCGCCTACGGCCTGATCTCGGTCGCCCTGCTCGCCCGCAACGACCGGCTCCGCCGGGCGCTCGCGCCGGCGCCGCCCCGGGGCACCGTGGCCGGGCTGCGGGCCCGACTGGAAGCAGCCGGTGACCACTGATGGTGTTCCGCGTACCCCCGGACGGCGACGGCCGCTCCGCCTACCTCGCCGAGCTGGCCGGGCTGATCTGGCCCGAGCCGGCCGAACCCGCCCTGCGCAGGGGTGGCGCCGGCTGGGTGGTGGTGCCCTCGGCGTCCCGCCCCCGGCTGCTGGTGCCCACCGGCTCCGGCCGGGCGGCGTCGAGTGCGGTCCGGCACTCCACCGAGGCGGTCGGCCGCAAGGCCAAGCTGGTCCGGCAGGGGCTGGCCACAGCGTTCCGGCTCGGCCTGGGGCCGCTGGTGTTCCGCGACCGGCTGGTGGTGACCGGCGGTGGCCTGGACGCCCACCTGGCCGACGTGCTGGGTGAGCGGGCGCTGGTCAGCCTGCACATCGGGCCGGCCCGGGCGAACCGCAAGCCGGTGCTGCAACTGCTCGCCCCGGACGGCCGGGCCCTCGGCTACGCCAAGCTCGGCGTCGACCCGCTGACCCGCACCCTGGTCGACGTGGAGGCCGCCGCGCTGCGCCGGCTGGCCGACCTGCCGCTCGGCCCGGTCACCGTGGCCGGGGTTCGCCACCACGGCGACTGGCACGGGCACGCGCTGCTGGTGCAGGAGGCGCTGCCGGTGCGGCTGCCCCGGGCCACCCCGGCCGCCGCCGAGGCGGCCGAGCGGGCGGCCATGGTGGCGGTCGCCGGCTGTCTCGGCGTACGCCGGCGGTCCTGGGCGGGGAGTGACCACGCGGCCCGGCTGGCCGACGCGGTGGACGCGCTCGGCGCGCGCCCGGAGGCCGGGCGGCTGCGCGCGGTGCTCAAGACGGTCGCGGACCTGGACCCGACGGTGGCGTTCGGCGCCTGGCACGGCGACTGGAACGGCGGCAACGCCGCGGTGCTGGCCGACGGCCGGGTGCTGGTCTGGGACTGGGAGCGGTTCGAGGCGGACGTACCGGTCGGCTACGACGCGCTGCACCGCGCGGTGCAGACCGCCATCGGCAACGACGGGGTGGAGCCGACCGAGGCCGCACAGGAGCTGATCGCCGGGGCGGACCGCACGCTCGCGCCGTTCGACCCCGACGGTCGGGGCGCCGACCTGGTCGCCGTGCTCTACCTGGTGGAGCTGGCGGCACGCTATCTGCGGGACCGGCAGGCGGAGGCGGGTGCGCGACTGGGGCACGTCGACACCTGGCTGCTGCCCGCCGTGGAGGAGCACCTGGCCCGCCGGGCCGGGTGAGAGTGAGGAGTGGGGACGTGACGCTGGCCAAGGAACAGGCGCTCCGCGCGGTGAAGTCGGTGAGCCGGACGGTCGGTCGGTTGACCGCCGGGTCGCGGATGGTGCCGGGATTCCTGATCGTGGGGGCGCAGCGCTGCGGCACCACCTCGCTGTTCAAGACGCTCTCCCAGCACCCCGGGGTGCTGCCGCCCGCCTACCACAAGGGCGTGCACTACTTCGACATGGACTACCGCCGGGGGATGAACTGGTACCTCGGGCACTTCCCCACCACGGCCCGGGCGGAGGCGGTGAAGGCGCAGGTCGGCGTACGCGGGATCACCGGCGAGTCGAGCCCCTACTACATGTTCCACCCGCTGGCCGGGCAGCGGATCGCCAAGGACCTGCCCTCGGTGAAGCTGCTGGTGCTGCTCCGCGACCCGGTGGAGCGGGCCTACTCGGCGCACTCGCACGAGCTGGCCCGGGGCTACGAGACCGAGCCGGACTTCGAGCGGGCGCTGGCGCTGGAGGAGGAGCGGACGGCCGGCGAGCGGGAGCGGATGACCGCCGACCCGACGTACGACAGCCACCACCTCCAGCACAACGCGTACCTGGCCCGGGGGCGGTACATCGAGCAGGTGGAGCGGCTGGAGGCGCTGGTCGGCCGGGAGCGGCTGCACGTGATCGACAGCGACGACTTCTTCGCCGACCCGCGGCCCTCGTTCGACGCGGTCTGCGACTTCCTCGGCCTGCCCCGGTGGGCGGACATCGCCTTCGGCAAGCACAACTCGCGGTCCCGCTCGCCCATGTCGGCCGAGCTGCGGGCCCGGCTGGAGAACCACTTCGCCCCGTACGACGAGCGGCTGGCCACCTGGTGGGGACGCGTGCCGTCGTGGCGGCGGTGACCCGGGCGGACGCCGGCGGCACCCCGACGCTCACCGCACCGCCCGGCGGGCCGGGCGCGGGCGCCGGCCTGGGCGGCGCGGCCCGGCAGGGCTTCGCGAACCTGGTCGGGGTGGGCCTGGCGGCGGTGGCCGGCTTCGGGCTGAACATCGTCATCGCCCGGGGCTGGTCGGTCCGCGAGGCCGGCATGTTCTTCGCCGCCACCAGCGCGTTCATGATCGCCGCGTCGGCGGCCCGGCTCGGCACCGACGTGGGGACCGTCTACTTCGTCAGCCGGCACCGGACCCTCGACCAGCGGGACCGGATCCGCGGCACGATCCTGGCCGGCCTGTTGCCGGTGCTGGCCGTCGGCGCGCTGCTCGGCGTGGCCGGCTGGCTGGCCGCGCCGGCGCTGGCCGAGGCCACCATGCCGGAGGCGGGCCCGGGCGGGGTGACGGCGCTGCGCATCCTGCTGGCCTTCGTGCCGCTGGCCGCGCTGAACGACTACGCGCTCGCCGCCTGCCGGGGCTTCGGCCAGATGCGGCCGCTGCTCACCGTGGAACGGCTCGGCCGCACCCTGGTGCAGTTCCTGGCCGTGGCGGTGGCCGCCTGGCTCGGGCTCTCCGCCACCGTCGCGCTGCCGCTGGCCTGGGTGGTGCCCTACCTGCTCGCCGCGGTGGTCGCGCTGGCCTGGCTGGGCCGGCTGGTCGGCCGGGCCGGCCGGCACGTGACCCGGCCGGTGCCCGCGGGCGAGCTGGTCGGGCCGTTCTGGCGGTTCACCGGCCCGCGCGCGGTGAGCAGCCTGGCCGCGATCGTGGTGCAGCGGCTGGACATCGTGCTGCTCAGCGCCTTGCGCGGGCCGGCCGACGCGGCGATCTACACGGCGGCGACCCGGTTCCTGGCGCTCGGCCAGCTCTCCAGCGTCGCGCTCTCCAGCTCGGTGCAGCACCGGCTGGCCGCCGCGTTCGCCCGCGACGACCGCGCCGAGGCGCGGCAGCTCTACCAGGCCGCCACCGGGTGGCTGGTGCTGCTCTCCTGGCCTGCCTACCTGGTCTTCGCGGCGTTCGCCACGCCGATGCTGGCGCTGTTCGGCTCGGGCTACGGCGGCGGTCACCGCGTGGTGGTGCTGCTCGCGCTGACCATGCTGGTGGCCACCGGCTGCGGCATGGTCGACATGGTCCTGAACATGGCCGGCCGGACCGCCTGGACCTTCTACAACGCGATGGCCGGCACGGTGCTCAACGTGGGCGCCAACCTCCTGCTCATCCCGCGCTACGGCATCCTCGGCGCGGCCCTGGCCTGGACCGTCTCCATCCTGGTCACCAACCTGGTGCCGCTGGCCCAGCTCTGGTGGTCGATGCGGCTGCACCCGTTCGGGGCCGGCACCCGGGCCGCGATGGCGCTGGCCGTCGCGGCGTTCGGCCTGCCGCTCGGGGCGGCCAGCCTGCTCGACGCCCCGGTGCCGGTGCTCGCCCTGGTGGCGGCCGGCGGCGCGGCGGCGTACCTGGCCGGCGCCTGGCGCTGGCGGGCCACCCTGCACCTCGACGCCCTGCGCGCGCTGCGGCGGGGCCGGAACCGCACCGGCCCGAACCCGGCCGCCCAGTCCTGACCCGTTCCTGCGCACCGATGGGACCCCGATGACCAGCAGCACGCCCCTCGCCCCGCACGCCGGCCTGTCGACCGTGAAGGCCGCGAAGCTGGCCGCCGTCGGCCTGCTCGCGGACCGGAAGGAACGCCGGGAGCTGGAGCGGCCGGTGGAGGCCGCCAACCGCAGGCTCACCCTGAAGGTCGAACGGCCGATCTTCATCCTCGGCGCGCCCCGCTCCGGCACCACGTTCCTGGGCAGCTGCGTGGGCGCGCTGCCGGAGGTCTCCTACCACTTCGAGCCCCGGCTCACCAAGGCGGTGGCCCGCTGCGTGTACGAGGGGAGCTGGACCCCGCAGCGGGCGGCCCGCTACTTCCGCGGCTACTACGGGGCGCTGCTCGCCGCCTCCGGTCACGGCGGGCTGCGGTTCGCCGAGAAGGACCCGGAGAACTGCTTCATCGTGCCGTTCCTGACCGAGGTCTTCCCGGACGCGGTCTTCCTGCACGTCTACCGGGACGGCCGGGACGTGGCGGTGTCGCACGCCGAGCAGCCGTGGTTGAACGCGGCCTCGACAGGCACCGGCAGGAGCGGCCGGGGCGGCACGCCGTGGGGCGCCGCGCCCCGGTTCTGGGTGGAGCCGGAGCGGCGCGAGGAGTTCAGCCGGGTCTCCGACCTGGGCCGATCGGCGTGGATGTGGCGCCGCTTCACCAGCAGTGCGCTGGCCCAGCTCGCCGACCTGCCGGCCGAGCGGGTCCGGCACCTGCGTTACGAGGACATCGTCAGCCGCCCGGCCGAGGCGGCCGAGGTCGTCGCCGACTTCCTGGAGGTCGGCGACCCGGCGGGCCGGCAGGCGCTGCACGCCCGGTTCGCCAAGGCCCGGCCGAACTCGGTCGGCCGGTGGCGGCAGCGACTGGCCGAACAGGACCTCGCCGACGTGCTCGCCGAGGCTGGGCCGCTGCTCAGGGAGCTCGGCTACACCTCGTGAGGGCCGTCGCGCCGGTAGAGTGCCAGGGGTCGCCCGCCCGTCCCGGCGTCCCGCCCCGCTGAACGAGGGGCCTGCCGGGGCCGACGACCGTCGGGCCGGCGACCATCCTGGGGAGAGGTTGCGGTGGTACGACGGTTACGACGGACGATGGCGGCCGTGTTCGCCCTGGCCTGTCTCGTTCCGACGGTGGCGGCCTGTGACTTCGGCTCGACCGACCGGCCGGGAGGCGGGGCGACGGCGGCGGCGCCGCCCCCGCCCACGGTGACGCCCCGGACCGCCCCGGTCCGGACCACCGGGCGCGGGCCGGAACTGCCGGAGAAGGGCGCCTGGGTGGGCGCCTGGGTGAAGCCGCAGTTCCACAACGCCACCGGGCGGGCGGCCGCGTTCGACGAGTTCAATCGCGCGGCCGGCGGCGAGCTGACCATCGCGCACATGTTCCACGAGTGGAACGAGGCCTTCCCGGGCGCGACGGAGCGGGCCTTCCAGGCCCAGGGGAAGCTCCAGATGATCTCCTGGCAGGGCACCGACACCCGGTCGACGGTCAGCGGCGTCTACGACTCGCTCATCCGGCAGCGGGCCGCGGACGTCAAGGAGTTCGGGGTGCCGGTGCTGCTGCGCTACCGGTGGGAGATGGACCGGCCGAACCTGGCCGCGAGCATGCACTCGCCGGAGGACTACGTCGCCGCCTGGAAGCACGTCCGGGCCATCTTCACCGAGGTCGGCGTCACCAACGCGGCCTGGGTGTGGTGCCCGCACGCGGACGGCTTCGCCGAGCCCGACCGGGACGCCGCCGCCTACTACCCCGGCGACGACCAGGTCGACTGGCTCTGCGCCGACGTCTACCCCGGCCCGGAGTGGAACAGCTTCACCGACCGGATGGACCACTTCATGGCCTTCGCGCAGAAGCACCCGCGGCCGGTGGTGATCGGCGAGTTCGGGCTCACCCAGGACGGCCGGCCCGGCCAGCGGGCCGACTGGATGCGCGAGGTCGGGCCGTACCTGAAGAAGCACCCGCAGATCAAGGCGGCCGTCTACTTCGCCGCCCGGCAGACCACCAAACCCCTGTACGACAGCACGTTCGGCAACGACCCGGAGAGCGAGGCGGTGTTCCGCGAGATGGCCACCGACCCGTACTTCAACCCCCCGCTGCCGGACCTCAGCGTCTCCTCGGCGCCACCCTCCGTACCGGGTCGATGATCTTCCCTCGTCTTTTCGTGTGAGCTGGGGCGTTTGCTCGGTCAAAAAGGCCGATCCCGGGTGGACGGGCGGCGGGCGGATGCGAGAAGGTATGGCTCTCACGTCTGCGGTCGGCCGTGCGGCGCCCCACCTCGTGCCGGCACCGGTCATGACCGCAGCGCCTCCGACGTTTCCCCCGGAGTAGCCTGTGGCTTCCTCGATCCTGAGACACCGCTCGGTGTCCGCCCTCGGCGCCGCCGTGCTCGGCATCGCCACCCTCTTCACCCCCGTGCCCGCGCTCGCCGCGCCCGCCCCGGACCACACCACGCTGGTCAGCGAGGTGCCGACGGACAAGACGCCGAACATCAACGACGGCAACGTCGTGGCCATCTACGACGCCGGCACCAAGGTGATCGTGGGTGGCTCGTTCACCAAGGCGCAGAACCGCGGCTCGGCGACCACCGAGGTCACCCGGAAGGGCGTGCTCGCCTTCGACAAGGCGACCGGCAAGCTCGACGAGGCCTTCGCCCCGGTCCTCGACGGCGAGGTGACGGCGATCATCGCCGGGCCGACGCCGGGCACCGTCTACCTGGCCGGCACCTTCAACCAGGTGAACGGCACCAACTTCCGGAAGCTCGCCCTGCTCAACGTGGCGGACGGCACGCCGGTCGCCGGCTTCAAGGGCCCGGCGTTCAACGGCACGGTGAACGACATCGCCCTGGTCGACGGGCGGCTCCTGGTGGGCGGCATCTTCTCCACAGTGACCGCGACGACTCCCCGCAACGGGCTGGCCTCGCTGAACCCGACCACCGGCGCGGTGACCGACTACCTGACCGTGGCGCTGACCGAGCACCACAACTGGACCAGCACCAACGGCGGGGCCTCGGCCGGCGTCGGCGTGGAGAAGCTGGCCGTGTCGCCGGACGGCAAGCACCTCGTGGTCATCGGCAACTTCAAGAAGGCCAACGACGTCGTCCACGACCAGATCGTCCGGATCAACCTGGGCGACACCGCGGCGACCGTCGCCGACTGGAACACCGACGGCTACTCGGGGGCCTGCAAGTACACCGCGTTCGACTCGTGGGTGCGCGACGTGCAGTTCGCCCCGAGCGGCAAGTACTTCGTCGTGGTGACCACCGGCGCGTCGTACCCGGGGACGCTCTGCGACTCGGCGGCCCGCTGGGAGACCGCCGCGAGCGGCGACGGCCAGGAGCCGACCTGGACCAACTTCAGCGGCGGCGACACCTTCCTCTCCACCGGCATCAGCGAGGAGGCCGTCTACGTCGGCGGTCACTTCCGCTGGTCGAACAACCCGCTCGCCCGCGACAAGGCGGGCCCCGGCGCGGTGCCGCGGGCCAGCATCGCGGCCCTCGACCCGGCCAGCGGCCTGCCGCTGTCCTGGAACCCGGGCCGGCACCCGCGCGGCTACGGCGTCACCGAGATGATGGTGACCCCGGAGGGCCTCTGGCTGGGCAGCGACCAGGAGTACATCGGCGACTTCGAATACCAGCGGAAGCGGCTCGCCTTCTTCCCGCTGACCGGCGGCGCCGCTCCGCACTCGACCAGCACGAAGAGCCTGCCCGGCGACGTCTACCAGGCCGGCCGCGCGGCGCAGAGCGAGGTCCTCTACCGGGTCAACGCCGGTGGTCCGGCCATCCCGGCGACCGACGGCGGCCCGGAGTGGGCCGGCGACAGCGCCACCGCGCCGAGCCCCTACCACAACAGCGGCAACAGCGTCTCGACGTACACCACGAACGCGACGTTCGACGCCACGGTGCCGGCGAGCACCCCGGCGACGCTGTTCAACAGCGAGCGCTGGGACCAGTCGACCACCCCGGACATGCAGTGGGACATCCCGGTCGCGGCGGGCACCCGGATCGACGTGCGGCTCTACCTGGCCAACCGGTACCCCGGCACCGGCACCGTCGGTAAGCGCAAGTTCGACGTCAGCATCGACGGCGTGCTCAAGCTGAACGACTTCGACCCGGTGGCCGCCGCCGGCGGCACGGACCGCGGCACCATGCGGTCCTTCTCCGTGGTCAGTGACGGCGTGGTCGACATCGACTTCGGCCGGGTGGTGGAGAACCCGCTCGTCCAGGGCATCGAGATCGTGAAGACCGCCCCGACGCCGGACGCGGCGGACGTCCTCTACCGGGTCAACGCCGGTGGCGACCAGCTGGCCGCTCCGAGCGGCCCGGCCTGGGCCACCGACAGCCTGGCGGCGCCGAGCGCCTACCACAACACCGGCAGCAGCGTCTCGACCTACACCACCGACGCGACGGTCGACGCCACCGTGCCGTCCGGCACCCCGGTCGCGCTGTTCAACAGCGAGCGCTGGGACCAGTCGACCACGCCGGACATGCAGTGGGACTTCCCGGTCCCGGCGGGCACCCCGGTCCAGGTCCGGCTCTACCTGGCCAATCGGTACGCCGGCACCGCCACCGCCGGCAAGCGCACGTTCGACGTGAGCATCGACGGCGTGCTCAAGCTGAACGACTTCGACCCGATCGCCTCGATCGGCGCCACCAACAAGGGCACCATGCGGGCCTTCGCGGTCACCAGCGACGGCAACGTCGACATCGACTTCGGTCGGGTGCTGGAGAACCCGCTGGTCCAGGGCATCGAGATCGTCAAGCTCCCGCCGGTGCCGCCGGCCACCACGGTGGACAGCATCACCAAGCGGTCGTACGACGGCGCGAGCGCGGTGGGCAACGCGAGCTCGGTGGCCAACCCGGACAACACCCGGTGGTCGACGGTGAAGGGTGCCTTCTGGGTCGGTGGTGACCTGTTCTACGGCGTCAACGGCGACCTCTACAAGCGCTCGTTCGACGGCACGACCTTCGGCACCCCGAAGAAGCTGGACCCGTACCACGACCCCAAGTGGGACCTGGTCGTCACCGGCTCCGCGCCGGAGGGGCAGACCTACGCGGGCATGACGGTCAACTTCTCCGCCGAACTGCCGAACGTGACCGGCATGTTCTACACCGCCGGCCGCGTCTACTACACGCTGGCCGGCCAGGAGGCGTTGTTCTGGCGTGGGTTCTCGCCCGACACCGGCACCGTCGGCGCCGAGCGGAACACCGTCGCCGACACCACCGGCTACGGCGGCGTGGGTGGCATGTTCCTCAGCGACGGCAAGCTCTACACCGTGGCCCGCAACCACGGCCACCTCTACGCCCGTGACTGGGCGGGGGGCGCGCCGGCCAAGACCGCCACGCTGGTCAGCGGACCGACCGTGGACAACGTGGACTGGCGGGCCACCACCGTCTTCGTCGGCCCGTGACCTGAGGTACCGAACGACGATGGCCCGGCCGGTATCGGCCGGGCCATCGCCCTTTTCGTCGTCGGTTCAGACCGCGGGCGCCGTGTGCTCCCGGGCCCAGACCCGCATCAGGTCGCGTACCGAGATCACCCCGGCCACCTCCCGGCCGTCGAGCACCACCAGGTGCCGGAAGCCGCCCCGGGCCATCGCCGCGGCCGCCTCCTCCACCGTCCAGTCCGGGCCCGCGTAGACCACGTCCCAGGTCAGGTGCGCTCCGGTGCGTTCGACGTCGGGGTCGAGCCCGGCCCCGATCGCGTTGAGCACGTCGCGTTCGGTCATGATCCCGACCCCTTCGGAGTCCGGGTCGATCACGACCGCCGACCCGATCCGTCGGGCCGACATCATCCGGGCCGCCTGGCGGAGCGTGTGCTCCGGGCCGACCACGAGAACCTCGCTGGACATCGCTTCCCGTACCTGCATCACGCATCACCCCTGTGGGACGGTGGCCTCGGTACGGACATGGTGGGCCACTGATGCGGAACGGGACAAGACCGGGCATCGCCACGAGCGGCGCGGGATCGCTACTGTCGTGAGGTGCCCACCGAGCCCCTCCGCTGCGCCGGCGCGCTGATCGTGGACGACGACGGCCGCATCTTCATCCAGCGCCGGTCCCCCGAGCGGCGCCTCTTCCCCAACTGCTGGGACATCGTCGGCGGCCACCTCGAACCGGGCGAGGAGGTGCAGGACGCGCTGCGCCGGGAGGTCACCGAGGAGACCGGGTGGAGCGTCTCGCACGTGCTCGGCCAGGTCGGCGAGTACCGGTACACCGGCGACGACGGGCTGGCCCGGGTGGAGACCGACTTCCTGGTCCGGGTGGACGGCGACCTGAGCCGGCCCCGGCTGGAGGCGGGCAAGCACACCGAGTTCCGCTGGCTGGCGGAGCAGGACGTCGACCTGCTCGACGAGCACCGCGACGTCAACGACGGGCTGATCCGGCGGATCGCCGAGAACGCCTTCGCCGCCCTCCGTTCGATCGGGCTGTGACGGCGACGGCTGCCGGTCGCGCCGCGGCCCCGACGCACCCGGCCGCCGACCGCGTCGAGCTGCCGGCGCACCGGTTCGCGGGGCTGGTCGCCCCGGCGGTCGACCGGGCCTTCGTCGCCGGCATGCTGGCCGGCCGCGACGGCGGCGGCGCGGAGCTGAGTTCCCGGTACGGCGGGCCGGCCGCCACCGGCTTCCTGGTGGAGTTCCGCACCCGGCTGGCCGTACCGGGCGGCACGGTGGACGCTCCGGGCTTCGCGGCGGTGACCCGCTACCGGGATCCGGCCGCCTGCCAGCGGGCGCTGGACAAGCAGGTCGCGTACGGGATGATCCAGCGCTTCCCGGACGGCGGCTTCTGCGCCACCGAGCGGGGGCTCGCCTTCCTGGCCGAGCTGTTCGGCGTGCACGCCGAGGTGACCGAGGAACTGTGGGCGGGGCACGACGAGCGGGTGGAGCGGCTGGTCCGGGCGCTGGGCCGGGTGCTGGCGCACGCGGTCGGATCTGCCGGGGCCGGCGCCTTCGCGACCATGGCCCCGCCGCACGAGCCGGACGGCACCCCGCCCGGCGTGCTGCTGCTCAACCGCCTGGGCACCCTGCGCTACCACCGCGCGGACGCGCACGCGGCGGCGTGGACCGCGGCGGCGCACACCGCGGCGAGCGTCGCCGAGCTGACCGAGGGGCCGGAACGGCTGGCGATCGAGCAGGAGACCGACCGCCGGGCGGCCGGCCCGTGGGCGGTGCTCGCCGCCGAGGAACGGCTGGAGCTGCTCGCCGACCTGGCCGCCCTGCCGGGCTGAACCACGGCCGGCCGGGGCCCGCGGCTATCCTCCACCGAGTGGACCGGAGTCGAGAAGAGGATGGTGCCGGCATGATCGGGATGGTGCTCGCGGCCGGTGCGGGGCGGCGACTGCGCCCGTACACCGACACCCTGCCCAAGGCCCTGGTGCCGGTCGACGGGGAGACCACCATCCTCGACATCGCGCTGCGCAACCTCGCCGAGGTCGGGCTGACCGAGGTCGTGATCGTGGTCGGCTACGCGGCGGACGCGGTCCGGCAGCGGCAGTCCGCGCTGGAGGAGAAGTACGGCGTCACGATCACCCTCGTGCACAACGACAAGGCCGAGGAGTGGAACAACGCGTACTCGCTCTGGCTGGCCCGCGAGCACTTCTCCCGGGGCGTGCTGCTGGTCAACGGCGACACCGTGCACCCGGTGAGCGTGGAGAAGACCCTGCTGGCCGAGCGCGGCCCGGGCATCCTGCTGGCCATCGACAACATCAAGGCGCTGGCCGAGGAGGAGATGAAGACCACCTTCGACGCCGCCGGCCAGCTCACCCGGATCACCAAGCTGATGGACCCGGGCGAGGCGTACGGGGAGTACATCGGCGCGACGCTGATCGAGCCGCAGGTGGCCGAGGCGCTCGCCGACGCCCTGGAGGCGACCTGGCGGCGTGACCCGAACCTCTACTACGAGGACGGCTACCAGGAGTTCGCCGACCGGGGCGGCGAGGTGCGGGCCGCGCCGATCGGCGACGTCTCCTGGGTCGAGGTCGACAACCACGCCGACCTGGCCCGGGCGCGGGAGATCGCGTGCCGCTACTAGCCCGGACGGTCCTCACCCCGCTCCACATCGACGTGCGGCGCGGTGCGGTGGCCGACCTCGCCGCGATCCTGGCCGACGGGCGGATCTCCGCCGGGGGCGACGTGGCGGTGGTGGTCGGGCCCGGGCAGGGCGAGCAGATCGCCGAGCTGATCCGCCCCTCGCTGCGGTCGGCGGATGTGTTCACGGTGGCCGGCGGCACCCTGGACGCCGCCGACGACCTGGGCGCCAAGCTGCGCAGCCGGTCCTACGACGCGGTGGTGGGCATCGGCGGCGGCAAGACCATCGACGTGGCGAAGTACGCCGCCACCCGCCGCGGCCTGCCCATGGTCACCGTGGCGACCGCACTGGCCAACGACGGCATCGCGTCGCCGGTGGCCAGCCTGGTCACCGAGGGCATCAAGGGCTCCTACGGGGTGCACATCCCGATCGCCGTGATCGTGGACCTGGACTTCGTGGCGGCCGGCCCGGAGCGGCACAACCGCGCCGGCGTCGGCGACGTGGTGAGCAACATCAGCGCACTGGCCGACTGGGAACTGGCCCGCGAGGTGCGGGGCGAGCCGTTCGACGGACTGGCCGCCTCGCTCTCCCGGGCGGGCGCGGAGGCGGTGCTCAACCATCCGGGCGACATGAGCGACGAGGTCTTCGTCACGGTGCTGGCCGAGGCGTTGATCTCCAGCGGCCTGGCGATGGCGATCGAGGGCACGAGCCGGCCGGCCAGCGGCGGCTGCCACGAGATCATGCACGCGATCGACGCGCTCTACCCGGGCACCGCCTCGCACGGTGAGCTGGCCGGGCTGGGCGCGCTGTTCTGCACCTTCCTGCGCGGCGACGAGCGCCGGCTCACCGAGATGTCGGCCTGCCTGGCCCGGCACGGCCTGCCCCGGCTCCCCGCCGACGTGGGCCTGACCGACGAGCAGTTCGTCGAGGCGGTGCAGTTCGCGCCGGCCACCCGGCCGGACCGCTACACCATCCTCGAACACCTGGCGATGTCGCCTACCGAGACTCGGGAGCGGCTGGCAGACTACGCCGGTGCACTCCGCGACCACCTCGGCTGAGCCGTTCCGCCCCTCCGTCGCCGACTTCCACCGGGTCAACCGGGGCGGCGGCCTGTTCAGCGAGTCGATCAGCCAGTGGATCGGTGCCGCGTTCGCGCTGGTGGCCCAGCGGCTGGGGCTGCGACCGACCGCGCTGACCGTCACCAACCTGGTGCTCGGCCTGGCCGCCTCGGTCACCGTGGTCGCCCTCGCCGACGAGGTCGCGGCGGGGTCCGTCCCGGCCTGGGCCGTCGGGCTGGTCGCGCTGGTCGGCTGGCAGATCGCGTACGCCCTGGACTGCGCGGACGGTCAGCTCGCCCGGGTGACCGGGCAGGGCAGCGCGGCCGGCGCCCGGGTCGACGTGCTCTGCGACGTGGCCGCCCAGATCGCCCTGGTCACCGCGCTCGGCGCGACCGCCGTGGCGCAGCGCCCGTCGACGCCCACCTGGCTGGTGGCGGTCTTCGCCGGCACCTGGATGGTCAACCTGGTCACCTCGGTGATGCAGGCCGGCCCGAACGCGGCCAGCATGGTCACCTCGACCTCGCTCCCGGTCCGCCTGGCGAAGCTGGTCCGGGACTACGGCGCCGTGATCTTCCTGGCCGGCCTGGTCCTGACCCTCGCACCCGCGCTGACCCTCTGGGTGATCGTCGCCTTCACCGTGGTCAACGGCGGCTTCCTCCTGGCCAGCATCGCCTTCTCCGCCCGCGCCTCCCTCCGCTGACCCCGCCCTCACCTCGTTGATCATGAGGTTGGCGGCGGTGGAAAGCGTGTTCCACGCAGCCAACCTCATGATCAACGCGCCGGGGGGCGGGTCCGGGTGGAGGAGAGGTCGGTGTAGATGTCGATGAGGCGCTTTGTCACCACGTCCGGGTGGAAGGTGCGCTCGTAGCGGGTGCGGGCGGCCGGGGCGAGCGTCGCCGCGCCGGCCCGGGCCACCGGGAGGGCGGCGGCCAGCGCCTCGGGATCGGGCGCGACCACCCAGCCGGCCTCGCCGCGCTGCACCCCCCTCGGCAGCGAGACGTGCCCGTCGCCGGGCGCCGCGGTGGCCACCTCGGCCGGGCCGGTGCCGGCCGGCTCCCGGGGGGCGTCCGCGCCGACCAGGTAGGGGATGCCGCCCAGCGCCGTGCCGAGCACCGCCCGGCCGCTGGCCAGCGCCTCGATGATCACGGTGGGCAGCACGTCGTGCCAGGTGGAGGTGGCCAGCACCACGGCGCTGTCGGCCAGCGCGGCGCGTACCCCGGTCCGGTCGAGCTGGCCCAGGTAGACCACGTCGGGCCGCTCGGCGGCGGCCGCCTCCGCCAGCGCGCGCAGCTCGCCGTCGCCGGCGATGCGCAGCGGGCCCAGCGATCCCACCGGGTGCCGCCGCCACGCGGTCAGCAGCAGGTCGAGCCCCTTCTCCGGGCTGAGCCGGCCCATGAAGAGGAACCCGTCCCCGGGCGGCGCCGGGGTCCCCGGGTCGGGCACCGCGTTGGGCTTGACCACGATCCGCTCGTCCGGGATGCCGTAGTCGCGCAGGTGGTCGGCGACCGCCGTGGTGAGCGCGATGTACCGGTCCACCGACTTCCAGGTGGGGCGGTGCACGGCGAGGGTGGTGGCCATCAGCGCGCTCTGCGCCCGCGAGCCCCGGTAGCAGCGGTGCACGATCGCCGGCACACCCAGCGCCCGGCCCCGGCAGTCCTGGCAGATCACGCCGTCCCGGAAGTAGAGCCCGGAGGAGCAGACCTGGCGGTAGTTGTGCACCGTCTGCACCACCGGCACGCCCCGCCGGTGCGCGGTCCGCACCACCCAGGGCGAGAGCAACGGGTACGGGTTGTGCAGGTGCAGCACGTCCGGCCGGTGCTCGGCGAGCAGGCGGTCCAGGTCGTGCTGGGCCTTCGGGGCCCAGATCGGCGAGATCGGCAGCAGCGCCTTGGCCGGCTTCGACATGGCGGGGATCTCGTCGGAGCTGCGCAGGAACGGCAGCACCTCCACCCCGGCCGCGGTGAGCTGGGCGATCTCCGCGTCGACGATGGTGTTCTCGCCGGAGGGCTGTGCTTCCCGGTACCGGTTGTGCGCCACCACGATTCTCACGGAGCTTGCCTTTCGTTCGCGACTGCGGGACTCGCAAGCTCATTCCTCGCGCTCACGGGAAAGAAGGCTACCGTTGTGGCGTGCCTGAACTACCGGAGGTGGAAGCGCTCGCCGGCTACCTGCGCGAGCGGGCGGTCGGCCGGCGGGTCGACCGGGTCGAGGTCGCCGCGATCAGCGCGCTGAAGACGTACGACCCGCCGCCGAGCGCGGTCGCCGGCCGGACTGTCACCGGAGCGGGCCGGTACGGCAAGTTCCTGGATGTCCGGTTCGACGAGGGCCTGCACCTGGTGGTCCACCTGGCCCGGGCGGGCTGGCTGCACTACCGGGAGGCGTTCCCGTCGGCCGCCCCGCTGCGCCCCGGCAAGGGCCCGATCGCCCTGCGGGTACGCCTCGACGACGGCTCGGGCTTCGACCTGACCGAGGCGGGCACGCAGAAGAAGCTGGCCGCCTACCTGGTGACCGACCCGGCCCTGGTGCCCGGCGTGGGCAAACTGGGCCCGGACGCCCTCGATGCCGACCTGGCCACCTTCGGCGCCCGGCTGCGCAGCCGCCGGGGGCAGGTCAAGGGGGTGCTGACCGACCAGTCGGTGCTGGCCGGGATCGGCAACGCGTACTCGGACGAGATCCTGCACGCGGCGAAGCTCTCCCCGTTCGCGATCACCGACCGGCTGACCGACGACCAGCTCGCCGAGCTGCACGCGGCGACCCGCGCGGTGCTCGGGGACGCGGTCCGGCGCTCGATGGGGCAGCGGGCCGCCGAGCTGAAGGGCGAGAAGCGCTCCGGGCTCAAGGTGCACGCCCGGAAGGGGCTGCCCTGCCCGGTCTGTGGCGACCTCGTGCGGGAGGTCTCGTTCGCCGATTCGAGCCTCCAGTACTGCCCCACCTGTCAGACCGGCGGCAAGCCGCTGGCTGACCGACGGTTGTCCCGTCTCGTACGGTGAGTAATCGCACTCCACGATTACGGAGAGGAATGGCCCCGGGATCGCCGAAGGTCCCACTCCGGCCCTCTACCGGGGCCGCCATCCATCGGTATAGTGGCTCGGTCCCCGGCTTCACAACCGACTCGAAGCCGGCCAGATCCCCACGAGCACCATCGGACGGCTTCTCCTTCGGGGGCGGTCCGGGCCGGGCCCGCGTGGGAGACTGGGACGGTGGGCGACCCGGGCCCTCACGGCGAGTGAGGGCGCGTGTCATGCGGGAGGACACTGATTGAGGTGACGACAAGCCTCCAGCGCCCGGTAACCAACACAGGCCGGAGCAAGAGCGTGCGGCACGTCGACAGCTTCGAGATCCAGCCGCCGACTCCGCCGTCGCACAACGGCGTACCCCGGTCGGCGTGGGCCCGCGCCCGGCGCCGGGTGTCCCGCTGGCACCGTCCCTACATCGCGGTCCTGCTGCTGCTGGACTTCGGCGCGGCGGCCCTGGCCAGCTTCCTGGCCATCCAGATCTTCGAACAGGCGGCCTCCGGCTTCAAGGACGCCCCCCAGTCGTGGTTCTACACCGTCGCCTTCGTGCTGCTGCCGCTCGGCTGGCTGCTCTTCCTGTGGGGCAACCGGGCCTACGACCGCCGCCACCTGGGCCTCGGGCCGGACGAGTTCAAGCGGGTGATCCGGGCCGGCGTGGCGGTCGCCGCCGCCGTCTCCTTCATCGCCTTCGCCACGAAGACCTACTCCCTCTCCCGGTGGACGGTCGGCTTCGCGCTGCTCGGGGCGATGCTGCTGATCCTGCTCGGCCGGATGATCGCCCGGGCCGCGCTGCACGCGCTCCGCCGTCGGGCGGGCCAGGCGGGGCACCGGATGGTGCTGGTGGGCACCCTGCCGGAGTGCCTGGAGGTCTACACCGCGGTCACCCGCAACCTGGGCGCCGGCCTGGTCCCGGTGGCCATCCACCTCACCGACGGCTACGCCGCCGCCCGCGGCATCGAGACCCCGGTGCCGGTCTACGCCGGCCGGGACGTGCTCGCCCTGGTCCGGGAGGTCGGTGGCGACACCATCGCGGTCTGCGGCTCGGCCAGCGCCGAGCCGGGCGAGCTGCGCCGGATGGCCTGGCAGCTGGAGGGCTCCGGCGTCGACCTGGTGGTCGCGCCCCAGCTCACCGACATCGCCGGCCCGCGGGTGCACATCCGCCCGATCGAGGGCCTGCCGCTGCTGCACGTCGAGGAGCCGACCCTGTCCGGGCCGGCGCTGCTGGCCAAGAACCTGATGGACCGGGTCGCCGCCGGCCTGGGGCTGCTGCTGCTGGCCCCGCTCTTCGTGGCCATCGCGATCGCCATCCGGATCTCCGACCCCGGGCCGGTCTTCTTCCGGCAGCCCCGGGTCGGGCACGAGGGGCGGACCTTCCGGGTCTGGAAGTTCCGCACCATGTACGTCGACGCCGAGGAGCGGCTGGCCGGCCTGGTCGACCAGAACGAGACCGACGGCATGCTGTTCAAGATGAAGCAGGACCCGCGGGTCTTCCCGGTGGGCCGCTTCCTGCGCGCCTCCTCGCTGGACGAGCTGCCCCAGCTGATCAACGTGCTCTGGGGCGAGATGTCGCTGGTCGGCCCGCGCCCGCTCCCCGCCGACGACGGTGACTTCCTCGGTGACGTCCGGCGCCGGCTGCTGGTGCGCCCGGGCATGACCGGGCTCTGGCAGGTCTCCGGCCGCTCCGACCTCTCCTGGGACGAGGCGGTCCGGCTCGACCTCTACTACGTCGACAACTGGTCGCTGACGTACGACCTGAGCATCCTGTGGCGGACCGTCGGGGTGGTGCTGGCCCGCAAGGGCGCGTACTAGCGCTCCGGGCCGCCGCGCGTCAGGATCGCGGGCGTGAGTGGCAACCTCTCGACCGTGTTCGGCGTCGTCTCCCTGGTGACCGCGCTGGCCGCGGCGCTCTGGGCGGTGCTGCGGCTGCGCGCCCGGCGGGGCATCGCGACGGCCACCCAGCGGGCCACGTACGAGGTGCTGCACACCGCCGGGCTGGCCGCCGAGCCGCTCCGGGGCGGCCTGAGCGCGGCGGGCGCGGCGAAGGCCGTACGCCATCTGCGGGCCCTGGTGGGCGCGGCCGGGCTGGCCCTGACGGACCGGGACGCCCTGCTCGCCCTCGACGGGCACGGCGCGCACCACGGCGACCAGGTGCTCGCGGCGGCCCGGAAGGCGGTCGGCGCCGGGCGCTCGACCGTGCTGCGCGAGTCGGAGCTGCACTGCGACCTGGTGGACTGCCCGGTCCGGGGCGCGGTGGTGGCCCCGCTGAGCGCCGACGGCCGGGTGGTCGGTGCGCTGGTGGCGGTGGCCGACGCGCCGCCGGCCCCGGGTCTGGTGCAGGCCACCCTGGAGACCGCCCACTGGGCCGGCGACCAGCTCGCGCTGGCCGAGCTGGACTCCTCCCGGGAACGCCTGGCCCGGGCCGAGGTACGCGCGCTGCGCGCCCAGATCAGCCCGCACTTCATCTACAACGCGCTGACCGCGATCGGTTCGTTCGTCCGGACCGACCCGGAGCGGGCCCGCGAGCTGATCCTGGAGTTCGCCGAGTTCACCCGCTACTCGTTCCGGGCGCACGGCGAGTTCACCACGCTCGCCGAGGAGCTGCGCTCGATCGACCGCTACCTGACCATCGAGCGGGCCCGCTTCGGCGAGCGGCTCCAGGTGCGCCTCCAGATCGCCCCGGAGGTGCTGCCGGTGACCCTGCCGTTCCTCTGCCTCCAGCCGCTGGTGGAGAACGCCGTCCGGCACGGGTTGTCCCGCAAGCCGGGCACCGGCATGGTGAGCATCGAGGCCCGGGACGCGGGCGCCGAGTGCCACATCACGGTGGAGGACGACGGGGTGGGGATGGATCCGACGACGCTGACCGCCGGCATCGCCGAGCTCTCCGGCGCCGGGAGCGACCCGGCCGACGACCCGGGCCAGCATGTCGGCCTCTCGAACGTCGACGAGCGGCTCCGGTCGGCCTTCGGGGACCGGTTCGGCCTGGTCGTCGAGACCGGCCTGGGCTCGGGTACGAAGGTCAGCATGCGGGTGCCGAAGTTCCACCCCGGGGTCCGGGCGACCTCATGAGCGCCACGGGTTTCCTCCGCGTGCTGGCGGTCGACGACGAGCCGCCGGCGCTGGACGAGCTGGCCTACCACCTGCGGGCCGACCCCCGGGTGGCCCGGCTGCACACGGCCGGCGACGCGACCGAGGCGCTGCGGGTGCTCCGCGACGGCGACGTGGACGTGGTCTTCCTCGACATCCGGATGCCGGGGCTGGACGGCATGGAGCTGGCCCGGGTGCTGCGCCGGTTCGCCCGGCCGCCGGCGATCGTCTTCGTCACCGCGTACGACGACGGTGCGGTGGACGCCTTCGACCTGGGGGCGACGGACTACGTGCGCAAGCCGGTCCGCGCCGAGCGGCTGGCCGAGTCGCTGCGCCGGGTGATCGGCTCGCGGGTGGTCCCCTCGCACCCGGCCGCGCTGGCCCGGGCCGAGGAGGACCCGACCATCCCGATCGAGCTGGCCGGCACCACCCGGATGCTGCCCCGCTCGGCGGTGCGCTGGGTGGAGGCGCAGGGCGACTACGCCCGGCTGCACACCGCGGACGGCTCGCACCTGGTCCGGGTCTCGCTGGCCACCCTCGCCGAGCGCTGGGCGGACGCGGGGTTCGTGCGGATCCACCGGTCCTACCTGGTGCAGCTCAAGCTGATCGCCGAGCTGCGGCTGGTCAACTCCGGCTACGTGGTGGTGATCGACGGCACCGAGCTGCCGGTGAGCCGCCGGCACACCCGGGAGCTGAAGGACAAGCTGGTCCGCGCGGCCAAGCAGGACTGGAACCGCTGATTCGAGAATTTTTCCGCGGTCGGGAATACGCGACCGTTGTCGTACGCTGTACGGCACGCCGTACGACAGAGGAGGCCGCATGTCCGACAGCCGCTACGACGCCGCGACCGAATTCGACCGCCAGCTCGACCGCCTGGTGGGGCTCGGCTACCCCGCCCTGGCCGGGCTGACCGAGGACGCCTTCCGCGACCTGCTCACCCCGCTGCGCGAGGCCGCCGTCGCCGGGGCGGCCGACCTGGCCGCGCCCACCGACGGGCGGGTGCCCTTCCTGCTGGTGACCACCCGCGAACTGGCGCCCGTCCCGGAGCGGATCGCGCTGACCACGCTCGCCGGCAAGCGGAAGCCCGGCATCCTCGACCGGAACTTCCCGGCCGACGACCTGCCGAAGTTCGACCCGATCAAGGAGCTGGAGGTGCCGGCCGGGCCGGCGTACCTGCTCTTCGACGTGGACCGGGGCGAGGAGTACCGGAACCTGCCGCCGTCCACCGCGCTGGCGGACATGACGGCCCGGGAGCGGCTGCCCATCACCATCGACGAGGGCCTCGCCTTCGTCACGCTGCACCCGCCGGCACTGGCCAGCAACCGGTGCTTCTCGCTGGTCGGCTCCCGCTGCGGCGACAAGCGGGTGCCGGCGCTCTGGATCAGCCAGGGCGCGCCGAAGCTGGGCTGGTGCTGGTTCGGCAACCCGCACACCTGGCTCGGCTCCGCGACCGCCCACCCGGTCCGGATCGGCCTGGAGTGAGCGTGAGGTGGCGGCGCGGCGACCGGTGGCCGCGCCGCCACCCCGGCTCAGTGCGGCAGCGCGAACCGGGTCCACTGGGCGCCGTCGGCGCTGACGATGACATGATCCGGCCCCGCGTCCGACCGGTCGTCCCGGCCGTACAGCCAGACCTTGCCCGGGCCGGCCCCGGCGGTCCCCTCCAGGCTGCGGTACTCGCGTGCGACGGTGAAGTGCCGACCACCGTCGCGGCTGACCAGGAGTTTCGCCGAGAGCTCGGGCGCGTCGGTCCCCCACATCGGCACCAGCAGGGATCCGTCCGAGCCGACCGTGATGTTCGGGAGCTGCTGGGTCGCCGGCAGGTCGGTCCCCGTGTCCGTCCAGGTCCGTCCACCGTCCCCGGTCCGCAGCAGCCGGGCCGGGCCGACCGGCACCGTCGACCCGGCCGGCGGAGCCGGCTCGATCAGCAGGTAGCCCTCCCGATCGTCGACACCGACCGCCGCCACCACGTTCGTCCGGGCCTCCGGCCGCCAGGTGGTCCAGGTCGCACCCCGGTCGGCGCTACGCGCGACGACCATCGGCCGGTCGATCTCCCCCGGCCAGTAGGTCACCCAGACCGTCCCGTCCGCCGCCGGGTAGATGCTGAACGGCGGGTACGGCGACGGCGGATTCCCGGCGAGCCGGTAGACCGTGGACCCGTCCACGGCCAGCGGTTCCCGTACCGCGCCGCAGCCCTGCTGGCAGAAGACCGGGCGGGCCTTCGCCGGGAAGGCCGCCACCGGCACCATGGCCCGTTCCGCGTCTCGCCAGGTACGACCGTGGTCGGTCGAGAGGTGCATCCCCTCGGCCTCGCGAACCAGGTAGACCCCCTCGCCGAGCACGGCGTACTCCAGGTCGGCGTCCCGGTTGCCCGCGCTGTCGGTCTGGCAACTGGCGGCCTGGTAGCGGGCTTCGTTCCAGTCCGACCAGTTCCGGCCCCCGTCGTCACTGTGCGCGAAGAGCACCGCGCAGTCCAACCGGGCGACCGCGACCCCGGAGTCCGGGCCGGTCGACACGAACTCGCCGGCCCGGGCGGGGCGGGGCGGCGGCTGGTCCGGTCCGGCCCAGCCGGTTCCGCTCGGTCGGGCGGCCAGCGGTACCGCGGCCATGCCGGCCATGGCCACCACGACGGCCGCCGCCAGGAACGCCGACCGCTGCCGGCGGCGGGACCGGGCCGCCGCGCGCAGATCGTCCAGCGGCGGCTGGCGCACGACTTCCGCCACGGTCTCCACGTCGAAGCCGGTGAACTCACGATCGGACATCGATCCTCCCGGTACTGGTCTCGGCGGTGTCGGAATCGGCGAGCAACGTGGCCAGCGCCTGCCGACCGCGGGAGAGGCGGGACTTGACCGTGCCGGGGGAGACGCCGAGGGTCAGCGCCACCTCGTCCACCGGCAGGTCGACCAGGTAGTGCAGGGCAAGGGCCTGCCGCTGCCCCTCGGGCAGCCGGCGCAGCGCGGCGAGCAGCGCCAGATGCTCGGGCGACCGGTCCGCGACCGCAGGTGGCGGGCCGAGCCGCCGCAACAGGGCGTCGAACAAGCGCCGCCGCCGGTGCCGGCTGCGGGCGACGTTCACCGCCACCCGGCGCAGCCACGCCTCCGGGTTCTCCAGGCCGGCGATGCGCCGGGGCGCGGCCAGCGCGCGGGTGAACGCCTCCTGAACCGCCTCCTGCGCCTCGCTCAGGTCACCGGTCACCGCGTACAACTGGACGACCAGCCGGCGGAAACAGCCGGCGTACAGCTCGGAGATCAGCTCGCCGTCGGACACCGTCACCTCCCCTCTCCACCTGTTCCACTCACCAGGCGGGCGGAAGGTTCCGCGGAACGCTCAGAAGATGTCGACGACGGGCAGCACCAGCGGGAACGGCTGGTCGCTCCGGAGGACGTCGGTCGCGGTGAGCACGGCGGCCTCGCGGTAGGCCCCGCCGACCTGCTCCAGCACGGTCAGGGTCTGCTTCCGGGGCTCGACCAGCCAGTAGCGGGGGATGCCGGCCACCCCGTACTCGTGCCGCTTGAGGACCAGGTCGCGGCCGGCGTTGCCGGGTGAGACCACCTCGACCACGAGGAGCACGTCGGCCGGGGCCAGTGCGGGCCCGCCCCGGTCGAGGGCGTCCTCCCGGGCCACGAAGAGATCCGGGACGAAGTATGACGAGCGCTTCGCGCTGACCCCGATGTCCTGCCCGACGAGCAGGCCGGTCGGCGCCTGCCGGTCGAGGAGGCGGCGGAGGCGGTTGGCGATCGCACCGTGGAAGACGTCCGCGTGGGGGGACACGAGCAGGCTCCCGTCGAAGATCTCGTAGTCCTGGCCGTCCTCCGGCAGATCGTGGAGGTCGTCCACGGTCCAGACGCCGCCGCCGGGACGAGCTGGGCTGGTCACCGTCACACCTCCTCTCTACCGGCTCACCCTGACATCCCCCTCCGTCGTCCACAACGAGGCGGGCGTCATCCACCGGGTTGTCCACAGGAGTGAGGCGTTATCCACAGGTTGTGCACAGGGCCGTCCCCGGTGCCCTTGACATTCCCGCTGATCAGGCGAGACTGCCGGGGATGACCGGAGCGGAGGAGCGGGACGTTCCGGGGCGGCCCACGGCGGCGGCTCCGGTCCCCGGCCCGCGCGCCCCGCAGCCACCCCGGCGGACCCGGGTCGTGCTGGCCGAGGTCTCCCGGCCGGGCAGCCGCGCCGACCGCACCCGCTCCGAGCTGACCCAGCAGACCCGGGTCGGCGAGACGCTGGTGCAGGGCCTCATGCGGGCCCAGCTCTCGCTGGCCCTGCGGCTGAGCCTGCTCGTGCTGATCGGGCTGGGCGGCCTGCCCTGGCTCTTCGCCATCGCGCCCTCGGTCGGCCGGGTCACCCTGCTCGGCGTCAACCTGCCCTGGCTGCTGCTGGGTGTGGCCGCCTTCCCGTTCCTGATCGGGGTCGGCTGGGCGTACGTGCGGCTGGCGGAACGCAACGAGCAGGACTTCACCGACCTGGTCCAGCGGCCGGAGCGCTGATGGGCAACGGCTACGTGGTCCCCGCGATCGTGGCGGTCACCCTGGTCACCGTCGGGATCGGCTTCTACGGGCTGCGGCTGGCCCGGACCACCTCCGACTTCCTGGTCGCCTCCCGGGCGGTCAGCCCGACCTGGAACGCCGCCGCGATCGGCGGGGAGTACCTGTCGGCGGCGAGCTTCCTCGGCGTGGCCGGGCTGATCCTCAAGTACGGCGTCGACGTGCTCTGGTACCCGGTCGGTTTCGCCGCCGGCTACCTGGCGCTGCTGCTCTTCGTGGCCGCCCCGCTGCGCCGCTCCGGCGCGTTCACCCTGCCCGACTTCTGCGAGGTCCGGCTCGGCTCGCGGCGGCTGCGGAAGCTGGCCACCGTCTTCGTCATCTTCATCGGCTGGCTCTACCTGGTGCCGCAGCTCCAGGGCGCCGGGCTGACCCTGGCCACGGTGGCCGGCTCGCCCTACCCGGTGGGAGCGCTGCTGGTCGCCGTGGTGGTGACCGCGAACGTGGCGCTCGGCGGGATGCGCGCGATCACCTTCGTCCAGGCCTTCCAATACTGGCTGAAGCTCACCGCGCTCGCCGTACCCGCGATCTTCCTGGCGTTGCAGTGGCAGGCCGACGCCCGCCCGGCGGTGACCCCGCCCGACGGGCCGACGTTCCGGACCGCGACCACCGTCGTGGTCGAGCACCGCGCGACGCTCACCCTGCCCGACGGCGACACCCGGGAGGTACGCCCCGGCGACCGGCTGGACTTCGCCGCGGGTGACCCGGTACCCGAGGTCTCCGGCGCGGCCACCACCGCCACCGACTGGCTGCTGCCGGACACCGCCGGCGACGACGACCGCGGGCTGTTCGGGACATACTCGCTGATCCTGGCCACCTTCCTCGGCACCATGGGCCTGCCGCACGTCCTCGTGCGCTTCTACACCAACCCCGACGGCGCCGCCGCCCGGCGCACCACGCTGGTGGTGCTGGCCCTGGTCGGCGTCTTCTACCTGCTGCCCACGATCTACGGCGTGCTGGGCCGGATCTACACCCCCCAGTTGCTGGTCACCGGGCAGACCGACGCCGTGGTGGTGCTGCTGCCCGGGGCGGTGCTGGGCGACGGCACCACCGGCCGGCTGCTCGCCGCGCTGGTCGCCGCCGGGGCGTTCGCGGCCTTCCTCTCCACCTCGTCCGGCCTGCTCACCAGCGTGGCCGGCGTGATCTCCACGGATGTCCTGGGCCGCGGCTCGGTCCGGGGCTTCCGGCTGGCCACGGTGATCGCCGGTGGGGTGCCGGCGGTGCTCGCCCTCAACGTCTCCGGGCTGGACGTCTCCCAGGTGGTCGGGCTGGCCTTCGCGGTGGCCGCGTCGAGCTTCTGCCCGCTGCTGGTGCTGGGCATCTGGTGGCGCGGCCTGACCGATCTGGGCGCCGCCGCCGGGGTGCTGGTCGGCGGCGGCGCCGCGATCGGCGCGGTGCTGCTCACCGTGCTCGGCCCGCCGCTGACCGGCTGGCCGGCCACGCTCACCACCCAGCCGGCGGCGTGGACGGTGCCGCTGGCGTTCACCGTGATGGTGGCGGTCTCCATGGCCACCCGGCGGCGGCTGCCCCGGGACGTCGGCGTCACCATGCTCCGCCTGCACACCCCGGAGACGCTGCGCCTCTAGCGGCCGCCCCTACGGCTCAGGGAGGACGAGAAGATCATCCTTCGGCGGGATCGACCGCTGGCCGCGGCGGACTACGGTCGGGGGCATGACCGATCAGCACCCGGCGCTGTCCCTCCGTGGCCTGGCCAAGCGGTTCGACACCAAGGTGGCGGTCGCCGGCGTCGACCTCGACGTGCCGACCGGCTCGTTCTACGGGCTGCTCGGCCCGAACGGGGCCGGCAAGACCACCACCCTCTCCATGGCCGTCGGCCTGCTGCGGCCCGACGCCGGCCAGGCCCGGGTGCTCGGCCACGACGTCTGGGCCGACCCGGTGCGCGCCAAGGGGCTGCTCGGCGTCATGCCCGACGGCGTACGCCTCTTCGACCGGCTCAGCGGGGCGGAGCTGCTGGCGTACCACGGTCTGCTGCGCGGCATGGACCCGGCGGTGGTCGACCAGCGGGCGGCGGAACTGCTCGACGTGCTGGCGCTCACCGACGCCGGCCGCACCCTGGTGGTCGACTACTCGGCCGGCATGAAGAAGAAGATCGGCCTGGCCTGCGCGCTGCTGCACGGCCCCCGGCTGCTGGTGCTGGACGAGCCGTTCGAGGCGGTCGACCCGGTCTCCGCGGCACTGATCCGGGACATCCTGCAGCGTTACGTCGTGGGCGGCGGCACGGTGGTCTTCTCCAGCCACGTCATGGAGGTCGTCGAGCGGCTCTGCTCGCACGTGGCCATCCTGGCCGACGGCCGGATCAAGCGGGTCGGCACGCTCGCCGAGGTGCGCGGCGAGCGGTCGCTGGAGGAGGTCTTCGTCGAGGTCGTCGGCGGGCGGACCGCGACGGGCGAGGAGCTGTCGTGGCTGTCCCGGTGACCGCCGCCGAGCGGCCGGCCCGGCCCGTCTCGCCCCGGCACTTCGTCCGGCTCAAGCTGCGGGTGCTGCGCAACAACTTCCGCGGCCAGGCCTGGCGGATCGCGATGTTCGTGGGGGCTGTGCTGTTCGGGCTCTGGTTCGCCGCCGGCGGCTTCTTCCTGCTCGCCGCGCCCGGCCTGGCCGGCGAGTCCCGGTACGCGCTGATGACCGCCGCCTTCGGCGGCGGCCTGCTCACCCTCGGCTGGCTGCTGCTGCCGCTGGTCTTCTTCGGCGTGGACGAGACCCTGGACCCGGCCCGGTTCGCGCTGCTCCCGCTCTCCCGCCGCACCCTGGTCGCCGGCCTCTTCGCGGCCGCCCTGGTCAGCGTCCCGGTGCTGGCGACCCTGGTCACGGCCGCCGGGCTGGTGGTCACCGCCGGCGCGCTGGGCGGCTGGTCCGCCGCGCTGGTCGGGGTGCTCGGGGTGCTCCTCGGCCTGCTGCTCTGCGTGGCCGCCGCCCGCGCGGTGACCAGCGCCTTCGCCACCATGCTCCGCTCCCGGCGGGTACGCGACCTGGCCGCCGTGCTGCTCGCGGTGCTCGCCGCCCTGCTCGGCCCGCTGCAGTTGCTGGTGCTCGGCGCGGTCCAGCAGGCCGACTGGGACCGGTTGACCGGGGTGGCCCGGGTGGTCGGCTGGACCCCGTTCGGTGCGCCCTGGACGGCCGGCGTCGACGTCGCCGAGGGCCGGGCCGGCGCGGCCGGGCTGAAGCTGCTGATCACCGTGGCGGCGATCGGCGTGCTCCTGCTCTGGTGGTCACGGTCGCTGGAGTCGGCGATGGTGGGCGCGGCCAGCGCCGGGCCGTCCGGGGACCGGCGCGGCGGGGCGGTCGGCGGGCCGGTCGGGCAGCTCTTCCCCCGGGCCGTCGGCTGGGCCCGGCGGGACCGGTTCGGCGCCCTGGTCGCCCGGGAGTGCCGCTACTGGTGGCGGGACGCCCGGCGGCGGGCCAACCTGATCACCGTGGCGGTGGTCGGCATCTTCGTGCCGGTGATGGTCAACCTGGGCGGCTCCCGGTTGGCCACCGACGGCGGGGCCGCGTTCGGCGAGGCCACCGCCAACTCGTCCCCGGTGCTGGTCAGCCTCTCGATGATCTTCGTCGGGGTGCTCGCCGCGGTCACGCTGGCCAACCAGTTCGGCTTCGACGGCAGCGCGTACGCGGCCAACGTGGTGGCGGGCGTGCCGGGGCGGGTGGAGCTGCAGGCCCGGATGGCCGCGTTCTCCCTCTACGTGGTGCCGATCCTCGGCGGGGTCGCCGTGGTGCTGGCCGTCGTGCTCGGGCGGCCCGGCTGGCTCGGCCTGATGGCCGGCGGGCTGATCGCCGCGTACGGCTGCGGGCTGGCGATCAACGCCGCCGTCTCGGTGCTCGGCGGCTACGCGCTGCCGGAGACCAGCAACCCGTTCGCCATGAACACCGGCGCCGGGATGGCGAAGAGCCTGTACGCCCTGCTGTCCATGGTGGCCTCGGTGGCGGCCGCGGTGCCGCTGGTGGTGGCCGCCGCGCTGCTCGGCGACGTGTGGCTCTGGCTGGCCCTGCCGGTCGGCCTGGCGTACGGGCTGGGCGCCGCGCTGCTCGGCGCGTACCTGGTCGGGGACGCGCTGGACCGGCGACAGCCCGAGCTGCTGGCCGCGGTCACCCCGAGGCGCTGATGCCGGTCGTCGAGGCGGTGACCACCGTTCCAATCCCCCCGGAGTTGGCCTTCGCGGTGTCGCAGACCGTGGCGCCGGTCCGCTACCGCTGGGACCCGTTCGTCCGGGAGCAGCACTTCGTCGACGGAGCGACCCGGCCCGGCAAGGGCGTGCGCACCTTCACCCGGTCCCGGCACGGCCTGGTCATGGTCAGCGAGTACGTGTCCTGGGCCCCGCCCACCAACGTGGGCATGAAGATGGTCCGGGGGCCATGGTTCTTCGAGCGGTTCGGCGGCGGCTGGCGGTTCGCGCCGGGTGCCGAGCCGGGCACGACGCTGGCCACCTGGCGGTACAACTTCCGGTGCCGGCCGGCCTTCCTACGCCCGGTCACCGAGCGGATCGGGGTCTGGCTGCTCGGCCGGGACATCCGCCGCCGGATCGCCGGCTACGCTGCCGGCTGCGCCGACCCGGAGGTGCTGGCCGCCGCCCGCCGCGCGCTGCCTCCGGAGCGCCAGCGGTAGATCCTGGCGACCTGCCGTTCACCTCGAACGGGAAGTCTCCAAGATCGGGAGATCCGCGCTTACGAAGCTCCGCCAGGCGTCGGGAGTGAACGCGAGGGTCGGGCCGGACGGGTCCTTGCTGTCCCGGACCAGCACCACCCCGGACAGGTTGCCCGCCACCTCGACGCAGTTGCCGTCATTGTCGGAACGGGTCGATTTGCGCCAGCGGGGCAGGGCACTCGTCATGACGTCACCCTCAACTTGTTGATCATCTCGATGGAGGCGCTCGCACCGAGCGCCTCAGCGAGGAGACGCTCCCACTTTCGCTGCACCCAGCTTATCCACTCCGGATAGTCGGCGATCTGGCCGCGCGCAGCGTTGTCGAGGCAGAGCAGACGGTCGTTGCCGGGCAACTGCGCGACCGCGAACCCGCCTCCCATCGAGGGATGGGCGCCGACCTCCAACGGAAGAATGTGCAGCCGCACCTGCGGTAGCTCGGCTGATTCCAGCAGGTGGCCGAGCTGACGATCCATCACGGCCGGCCCGCCGACTCTGCGCTGCAATGCACTTTCATCGATGACAAAGACACACTCGGGTGGATCATCCCGGTAGAACAACTTCTGCCGGCTCACCCGGAGGCTCACAAGCTCCTCGACCCGATCGCTGTTGTACAGGCCGCCCGCCGAGAAGACCGCTCGCGCATACTCCTCGGTCTGCAGGAGGCCGGGGATCAAGCATGGCTCGAAGTTGCACAGCCGGCTGGCGCGCTGCTCGTAGCCGGGCCAGGGCTCGAACGAGGTCGGCCCGCTCCTTTCCTCGTCCTTTTTGATCAGGCTCGCGAGGAGGCCGCCGGTGCCGAGGGCCTGGTCGGCGGCGACGGCGAACTCCATGGTCGGGCGGCGCCGCCCGGTCTCGATGGCGGCGACCGTGGACGGGCTCCACCTGATCAGCGCGGCCAGTCCCTCCTGCGAGACGTCCGCACCGGCCCGGGCGGCCTTCAACGCCCGGATCCACATCTCGATGTCCATCCTTACCTCTCCGGTAAGTACGTGATCGCGCTGTGTAGTAAGCCCTGGCATCCTCCCCTGCCCGCGCCGCCGAGTCCAGGGTGGAGGGGCGCGGCCCGGCTGGTGGAGGCGACGACCCGGCGGCCGGTCCTGCGGCAGGTCGCCCCGGCCATCCCCCGGCCGGGGCGACCCCTTCCCGGGGAGGCGCTGATGAGAGACGACCGCCGAGACCCTGGACGGAAACGGCCCCCCGAGGGGCCGAATTCTTCCAAGATCTGGAAGAGGCCGGGCCCGACGAGGGCGCACGTGGCGATGCGGCCGGCGTGGCGGTGTCGGGGCTGCGGGGCGCACTGGCCCTGCCAGCCGGCCCGGCTCGCGCTGCTGGCGGAGTACCGCCACGACCGGACCGCGCTGCTGCTCTACCTGGGTCGCCTCATGGCGGAGGCCGGCGAGCAGCTTCCCGGCGCCCGGGACCTGCACCAGCGCTTCCTGGGTTGGGCCCGGGCGCGGGGCGGCACAATGTTTCACGTGAATCATGAGCCGGGCGCCGAGATCCACCACACCGATCCGTTCGCCGTGCCGGCCGGGCAGCGCTCGCCGGTCCGCCGGCTGCGCGGTCGGCTGGCCGCGCCGGTGACGCTCTGGACCGCGCCGGGGCCGGCCGGGCTGACCGTCTCGTCCACCCTGGTGGCCGAGGGGGAGCCGGACCGGCTGCTCGGGCTGGTCGACCCGGAGTCGGACCTGTGGGCGGCCGTCGAGGAGGCGGGGCGGTTCGCGGTCGCGCCGCTCGGCCCGCAGCACCGGCAACTCGCCGACCGGTTCGCCGGCCTCTTCCCGTCCCCGGGTGGCCTCTTCGCCCTCGACCCCTGGACCGACACGCCCTACGGTCCGGTGCCCGCGGACGCCGGCGGGTGGGCCGGGTGCCGGCTCGACACCGCCCGGGAGTACGGCTGGGGCCTGCTGGTCGAGGCCACGATCGAGGCTGTCGACCTGGCCGAGGAGACCCTGCCGCTGCTGCACTACCGCGGCCGCTACCGGGGACTCACCGACTGATCACCGACCGCTGACCGGAGTGACCTGGGTCACTCGGCGCAGCCGGAGTGCCGTTCGGCGCAGGCGTCGACCATGGCCGATCCGAGCCTTCCCCGGCGGGGAGCGCGCTCTCTACCGTGCGCGAAAACTCCCCCACGCCTGCGAAGGTGGTGATCCACAGATGTCCACGGACACACCCGCGTCCGCACCCGCCGAGTCGGCGGCGGAACGGTACCTCGCCGTCCAGCGGTCGGACGAGTTCGCCGGGTTGCGGCGCGCGCTGCGCGGCTTCGTCTTCCCGATGACCGTCGCGTTCTTCCTGTGGTACGCGCTCTACGTCATCCTCTCCGCGTACGCGCGGGGCTTCATGGGGACGAAGCTGGTCGGCAACATCAACGTGGCCCTGGTCTTCGGCCTGCTCCAGTTCGTCTCCACGTTCGTCATCGCCTGGCTCTACGCCCGGTTCGCCGACCGGAAGATCGACCCGGTCGCCGACCGGATCCGCGCCGAGATGGGGGAGGTGACCCATGAGCACGGTCCTCGCGGCTGAGGCGGGCAGCACCACCGCCCGCAACCTGACCATCACGCTCTTCCTGGTCTTCGTGGCGATCACGCTGGCCATCACGGTGTGGGCCAGCCGGCAGACCAAGACGGCCACCGACTTCTACGCCGGCGGCCGCTCCTTCTCCGGCTTCCAGAACGGCATGGCGATCGGCGGCGACTACATGTCCGCCGCTTCCTTCCTGGGCATCGCCGGCATCATCGCCCTCTACGGCTACGACGGCTTCCTCTACTCGATCGGCTTCCTGGTCGCCTGGCTGGTGGCGCTGCTGCTCGTCGCCGAACTGCTGCGCAACTCCGGCCGGTACACGATGGCCGACGTGCTGGCGTTCCGGATGCGCCAGCGCCCGGTCCGGACCGCGGCCGCGGTCTCCACCATCACGGTGTCGATCTTCTACCTGCTGGCCCAGATGGTCGGCGCGGGCGCGCTGGTCGCGCTGCTGCTCGGCATCAAGCCCGGCACGACCTTCCTGGGCATGGACGCGGGCACCGCGAAGGCCGCCACCATCTTCCTGGTCGGCGCCCTGATGATCATCTACGTCACCGTGGGCGGCATGAAGGGCACCACGTACGTCCAGATCGTCAAGGCGTTCCTGCTGATGAGCGGCGCGCTGGTGATGACCCTGCTGGTGCTGGCGAAGTACAAGTTCAACCTGTCCTCGCTGCTCGGCGATGCCGCCGACGCCTCCGGCAAGGGAGCGGCGTTCCTCGAACCCGGGTTGCGCTACGGCGTGGAGACACCCGGCGACGCGCTGAAGACCTTCTACAGCAAGATGGACCTGCTCTCGCTGGGCATCGCGCTGGTGCTCGGCACCGCCGGCCTGCCGCACATCCTGATCCGCTTCTACACCGTGCCCACCGCGAAGGCGGCCCGGAAGAGCGTGCTCTGGGCGATCGGCATCATCGGCACCTTCTACCTGCTGACCCTCGCCCTCGGCTTCGGCGCGGCGGCGCTGGTCGGCGGCGAGGCGATCACCGCCCAGGACAAGGCCGGCAACACGGCGGCGCCGCAGCTCGCGGAGAAGCTGGGCCTGGACTTCCTCGGCGGAAACCTGGGCGGTGCGACGCTGCTCGCGATCATCGCGGCGGTCGCCTTCGCCACCATCCTCGCCGTGGTCGCCGGGTTGACCCTGGCCTCGTCGTCGAGCCTGGCGCACGACTTCTACGCCAACGTGGTGAAGAACGGCCAGGCGTCCGAGCGGCAGGAGGTGAACGTCGCCCGGATCTCCGCCCTGGTGATCGGCCTGGTCTCCATCGTGCTGTCGATCTTCGCGCAGAGCCTGAACGTGGCGTTCCTGGTGGCGCTGGCCTTCGCGGTCGCCGCCTCGGGCAACCTGCCGGCGATCCTCTACAGCCTGTTCTGGAAGCGGTTCAACACCTCCGGCGCGGTCTGGGCGATCTACGGCGGCCTGCTCGCCGCCGTGGTGCTGGTCTTCTTCTCCCCGGTGGTCTCCGGGGCGCCGACGGCCATGTTCCCCGACCACGACTGGCACTGGTTCCCGCTGTCGAACCCGGGCATCATCTCGATCCCGTTCGGCTTCCTCTGCGGCTGGATCGGCACGGTGCTGTCCAAGGAGCACGACGAGGAGAAGTACGCCGAGCTGGAGGTGCGCTCGCTCACCGGCGCGGGCGCGCACTGACCACACCCCCCACCGGCTTGAGTAGGCTGACCGGCATGAAGGTCGCTCCCCGCTTCGGCTCCGGACATCGCATCCTCGTCACCGGTGGCGCCGGCTTCGTCCCGTCGCACCTGGTCGACCGGCTCGTCGAGCGCGACTGCACGGTCGTGGTGCTGGACAACTTCGTCACCGGCTCCAAGGACAACATCGCCCACCTGCTCGAGAAGCCGACCTTCACGCTGGTCGAGGCCGACATCTCCGAGGGGCTGCCGACCGACCATCCGGCGCTGGCCGAGCGGTTCGACGCGATCCTGCACATGGCCTCGCCGGCCAGCCCCACCGACTTCGAGAAGCTGCCGGTGGAGATCCTCCGGGTCGGCTCGGTGGCCACCCTCCACCTGCTGGAGCGGGCCACCGCCGACGGCGCCCGGTTCCTGATGGCCTCCACCTCCGAGGCGTACGGGGATCCGAAGGAGCACCCGCAGCGCGAGACCTACTGGGGCAACGTCAACCCGATCGGCATCCGGAGCGTCTACGACGAGGCGAAGCGCTTCTCGGAGGCGGCCACCATGGCCTACCACCGCAGCCGGGGCACCGACACCGCGATCGTCCGGATCTTCAACACGTACGGCCCGCGGATGCGGCCGGACGACGGCCGGGCCATCCCGACCTTCATCTCCCAGGCGCTGCGCGGCGAGCCGATCACCGTGCACGGCACCGGCAACCAGACCCGGTCGATCTGCTACGTCGACGACCTGGTGCGGGGCATCCTGCTGCTGCTCGACTCGACCGAGACCGGGCCCATCAACTGCGGCACCGAGCACGAGATGTCGATGCGGCAACTGGCCGAGACGATCGTGTCACTCACCGGGAGCAGCTCCGAGGTGAGCTACATCACCCGCTCCGCCGACGATCCGGAGATGCGCCGCCCCGATCTGACCCTCGCCCGTGAGCTGCTGGGATACGAGCCCACCGTGGCGCCCGAAGACGGCCTCCGGCGCACGATCGAGTACTTCCGCGGCCGGCTAGGGTACTGACGCCCGCTGGGAGGAGGCTGACACCCGGCTGCGCCTGAGGGCGATGGTGGCTCGCCCGACCTACCCTCGGTTACATGTCAGCGACCTCGTCTGCCGGCGTCCCGTTCCCCGCCCGCCTGAGTCGGAGTTCGGGCCGCGCCCAGGTTCCCGGCTCCGGTCAGGGCACCACCGGACGCGCCCGCGCGACCGACGCCCGCTGGTACCCCTCGCCCGACGAGCCGCGCTCCGGGGGGCCCGGCGGTCCGGGCGGACCGACCGGCCCGTCGGGTCCGGGCGGCGGCTCCGGCGGCCCCGGCCGGCGTGGCCCCCGCCCGCGCTGGGGACGGATCGGCCTGGTGGCCGGCGTCGCGGTGCTGGTGCTGGCGCTGCTCGGCGGCGTGGGCGCCTGGCTCTACGCCCGCAACCTCGACAACGACCTGGCCCGGACCGACCCCTTCTCCCAGATCACCGGTGGGCGGCCGGCCAAGCAGGTCGACGGCGCGTTGAACATCCTGCTGGTCGGCAGCGACTCGCGGGACCCGGACGCCGAGGTGGACGCCGCCGGCAAGTGGCGGGCGGACACGCTGATCGTCATGCACATCCCGACCGACCACAAGCAGGCCTATCTGGTCTCCATCCCGCGTGACCTGTACGTGCCGATCCCGGAGAGCGCCGGCGCGTCCTGCGACTCGGGCTCGCGCAACAAGATCAACGCCGCCTTCGCGTTCGGCGGCCTGCCGCTCGCGGTCAAGACCGTGGAGTGCTTCAGCGACGTCCGGATCGACCACGTGATGGCCATCGACTTCGCCGGGTTCAAGGAGGTCACCGACGCGCTGGGCGGGGTGGACCTCAAGGTGGAGCGCACCATCACCTCGATCCACAAGCCGTACCGGACCTTCACCAAGGGTGTGAACCACATGAACGGCGCCGAGGCCCTGGACTGGGTCCGGCAGCGCAAGCAGTTCCCCGACGGCGACTTCGCCCGGATGCGCCACCAGCAGGAGTTCCTCAAGGCGCTGATGGACAAGGCGGCCAGCACCGGGACATTGACGAACCCCAAGAAGCTCAACGATTTCCTCAAGGCGGTCACCGCCGCCGTCACGGTCGACCAGGGATTCTCGTTGACCGACATGGCGCTGCAGTTCCGGAGCCTGCGCGGGGAGAACCTGACCTTCATCACCAGCCCGAACCTGGGCGGCCAGACCGTCGACGGCCAGTCGGTGGTGGTCTCCGACCGGGAGAAGGCACTGGCCATGTACAAGGCGATCGCCGCGGACACGATGGCCGACTGGGTGAAGGCCAACCAGAAGACCGACGGCGACGGGAGCGGCGGCTGACGCCACCCCGCGAGGCGGTCCATCCGGTCGGCGGTCAAGGCTCGTCCCACGGGGAGCCAACCGCCGTCCGGATCTTTTCAATTGGCCGTTCGGTCACAACCCTGAGCCATTGGCCGAGATTGACGGGAATAGCCCTCGCACGAGGTCGCGAGAACGGGAACGGATACGTACAGTGGTCCCGCCCCCGATCACCGAGCTGGAGCACGCATGCCGGTCCAGACCAGCCGTCGCCCTCCGTCACTGGAGCCCGGAACACCCGGGCGGGTTCCCCCGATCATCCCGAGCCAGCCCGGCCCCGGCGGCCCCGGCGACGGCGGGAAGAAGCGCGCCAAGCGCAAGGACCCGCTCTGGGCCAAGCTGACCGTGATCTTCGGTGCCATCCTGATGATGACCAGCGGCGTCGCGATCGTCGGCAGCAAGGCGGTGATCGGCCAGGCCACCAGCAGCATCGACCAGGGCAACCTGCTCGGTGAGGCGGGCAAGAGCGACGCCGAGGGCGGCAACAGCCTGGACGGCCCGATCGACATGCTGCTGCTCGGCGTTGACGCCCGGGCGCGTTGGGCCGCCGACAACGTCCGGTCGGACACGATCATCATCCTGCACATCCCGGCCACCCACGACCAGGCCTACCTGATCTCCATCCCGCGCGACACCGAGGCGCAGATCCCGGCCTTCGAGAAGAGTGGCTACCGGGGCGGCACCGACAAGATCAACTCCGCGTTCTTCTTCGGGGCGCAGAACGGCGGCGGTTGGGAGGGCGGCGCCCAGCTGATGGCCAAGACCATCAAGAACATGACCGGGATCAGCTTCGACGGCGCCGCGATCATCAACTTCGGCGGCTTCAAGAGCGTGATCGACGCGCTCGGCACGGTGCGGATCTGCGTCAGCCACGAGGTCAAGTCGCACCACATGATGATGGTCGACGGCAAGCCGATGTGGAACGCCGACGCCAAGAAGACCGGCAAGTCGATGACCCCGGTGGTGCACAAGAAGGGCTGCAAGGAGATGGAGGGCTGGGAGGCGCTCGACTACGCCCGCCAGCGCTACGGCCTGCCGAACAGCGACTACGACCGGCAGCAGAACCAGCAGCAGCTGATCAAGGCGATGGCCAAGAAGGCCACCGACAAGGGCATGCTCACCAACCCGCTCAAGCTGAACTCGCTGATCAAGGCGGCCGGCAAGGCCTTCATCCTGGACACCGGCGGCGTGCCGATCGCGAACTTCATCTTCACGCTCAAGGGCGTCAGCGGGAACGACCTGATCACCCTCCGGACCAACGGCGGCACGTACAGCACCGCCGGCAACGGCCGGGAGAAGTTCAACGAGACGACCATGGAGATGTTCCAGGCGGTGAAGAAGGACAAGCTCGCCGACTTCGTGGTGGCGAACCCGACCGTCCTGTCCACCCGCAAATGACCTGGTGACCGGCCGGTAGCCGACGCGAAAGCGGCACCGCCCGGCGGTTCCCCCCGTAGCCTGACGTGAGCGGGTCTCATGTCGCGGCTACGGGGGGAACGTCACGTCCAGGCCAGCACGGAACGCACGCGGGCGGACCCGATCCGCCCGCTGGTCCCGGTTCCTGCTGGGTGCCGGTCTCGCCCTGCTCCTGCTCGCCACGCTCTCCGTGGCCGGGCTGCACTGGCTCACCAACCGCTACGACCGCACGGTCAGCAAGGAACAGCTGCTCGACCCGGCGGCGCGGCAGTCGCGTACCGACCTCTCCGGGCCCCTCAACTACCTGCTGATCGGCTCCGACCACCGGTCCGGCGCGAACCCCGAGGACCAGCGCGCCGACAGCATCCTGATCGTGCACGTGCCGGCCGGGCTGCGGCAGGCGTACCTGATCTCCGTCCCGCGGGACCTGCTGGTCGCCATCCCGGCGGCGCCCGGCTTCGGCGGCGGCCAGGACAAGGTCAACGCGGCGTACGAGCACGGCGGCGGGGGCGAGGCCGGGGCCCGCCTGCTCAGCACCACCCTGGCCCGGCTCACCGGGGTCCGCTTCGACGGCGCCGCGCTTGTCGACTTCTCCGGCTTCAAGCAGGTCATCGACCTGCTCGGCGGCATCCGGATGTGCGTCGACACCCCGGTCCGGTCGATCCACACGAAGACCCGGTTCGACCCCGGCTGTCAGCAGATGGACGGCGCCCGGACGCTGGACTACGTGCGGCAGCGCTACGACCTGCCCGGCGGCGACTACGACCGGCAGCGGCACCAGCAGCAGATGCTCCGGGCGGTGCTCGACCGGGCGAGCCAAACCCATCTGCGCAGCGACCCGGTGCGGCTGGACCGGGTGCTCCGGGCGGCCGGCGGCGCGCTGACCGTGGACACCAACGGCGTACCCCTGGAGGACCTGCTCTTCGCGCTCCGCGGGCTGCCCGCGGACGCCCTGCACGGCGTCCAGGTGCCCTCCTACCCGCAGACCATCGACCAGATCTCCTACGTGGTGCTGGACAACGGCGGCAGCGGGCTCTTCGACGCGCTGCGGGGCACCCGGGTGCCGGAGTGGGCCGGGGCCAACCCCCGCTGGGTCAACCGGCTCTGACCGCACCGGCCCGCTAGGCTTGGTAGCCGTGTTCGGACCCCAGGTTCCCAGCGTGCCCGCGTCGGCCGTGCCCGACGACAGCTACCTGCTCGACGTCCGGGAGGACGACGAGTGGGCCGCCGGCCACGCGCCGGCCGCCCACCACCTGCCGATGACCGAGCTGCCCGCCCGGATCGCGGAGGTACCGGACGATCGCGAGGTGGCCGTGATCTGCCGGTCGGGCGGACGGTCCGCGCAGGTGGTCGCGTACCTGATGCGCAACGGCTGGGACCGGGTGCGCAACGTCGAGGGCGGGATGGGCGACTGGGCCGCCGCCGGCCGCCCGGTGGTCACCGACGACGGGCAGCCGGGCCGGGTCGCCTGAGGCGCGGCGGGGCCATGACCACCCCCCTGGTCTTCGCGCACCGCGGCGCCTCGTACGACCTGCCGGAGCACACGCTCGCCGCCTACCTGCGCGCCCTCGACGAGGGCGCGGACGGGCTGGAGTGCGACGTCCGGCTGACCCGGGACGGGCACCTGGTCTGCGTCCACGACCGCCGGCTGGACCGGACCAGCAACGGTCACGGGCTGGTCAGCGCGCGCACCCTCGACGAGCTGGAGGCGCTCGACTTCGGGTCGTGGCACCCCGGCGGGGCGGCGGCCGACGGGGACGAACCGCTCGACGAGTCGCACACCCGGCTGCTCACGCTGGAACGCCTGCTCGACGTGGTGCTGGCCGCCGGCCGGCCGGTCCGGCTGCTGATCGAGACCAAGCACCCCTCCCGCTACGGCGGGGACGTCGAGCGCCGCCTGGTCACCCTGCTGCGCCGGTACGGGCTGGTGGAGCCCGGTCCGGACGACCCGGTCCGGGTCACCGTGATGTCCTTCTCCCCGCTGGCCGTACGCCGGATCCGCGACCTGGCCCCGGCGCTGCCGACGGTGCTGCTGCTGGAGGTGCTGCCGCGCTGGCTCCGGCTGGGCCGGCTGCCGTTCGGCACCCGGATCGCCGGGCCGGGGATCGGCCTGGTCCGGGCCCGCCCGCAGCTCGTCCCGGCGCTGCGGGCCGCCGGCAACCAGGTCTACGTCTGGACGGTGAACGAGCCGGCCGACCTGGAGCTGGTGCTGGCCGCCGGGGTGGACGGGGTGATCACCGACCGGCCCGCGCGGACGCTGGCCCGGTTGGGCCGGTGAGGCCGGCCGGTCCGACCGGTGGGCGGTCGCCCGGCCGGGGGTGTCTTCGGGACGGGCGGCGCGGCACACTCGGGACATGCCGGAGCGAACCGACTACACCGCCCTCATCGCCGGCCACACCGGCGTGATCAAAATGATCAACTCGGGCGAGTCGGGCCTGCCCGTGCTCACCCGGCTGCTTCGCGCGGTCGAGCCGGCCATCGGCGCGGCCGGCCTCGTGTTCGTGGAGTTCGCCCCCGCCGGCGGCCGGGTGATCGCGGCGACCGGCAGCGCCGAGTTCGCCACCGGCCACCCGCTGCCGGCCACCGACCCGGCCACGGTCTGTCTGCTCTCCGGCCCGCCGGTGTGGGAGGTCCGGGTCGACGCGATCCCCGGCGCGGCCGCCGACGAGCTGGCCGCGCGCGGGCTGCGCCGGATGATCGTGGCCCGCGCTGAGATCGGCGGCCTGACGGTGGGCAGCCTGCACGCCTTCTATCCGGATGACGAGCCGCTGGACGCCTCCCAGCGCGCCGTGGTCGGCTACGTGGCCGCCTGCATCGCCCACATGTACGGCGACCAGACCGGCCTGCCGGTGCACGGCGACGGCCCGGTGGTGGCGGCGCTCGCCGACGGCCTGGCCGTGGTGGACCGCGACCATCACGTCCGGCTCTGGAACCCGGCCGCCGCCCAGGTGACCGGCCGGCCGGCCGACGAGGCGCTGAACCGACCGCTGCCGTTCCCGCTCCCCCCGTCCGGGCAGGTGCTCGACCACCGGCTCCCGGACGGCCGCTGGCTGCGGATCACCTCCGGCGAGCTGCCCGGGCCGGGCACGCTGCGGGTGGTCACCTTCCGCGACATCACCGACCAGCAGCGGCGCGACCACGACCGGGACCTCTTCGTCGCGGTGACCAGCCACGAGCTGCGCACCCCGGTCACCGTGATCAAGGGGTACGCGGACACCCTCACCGACCACTGGGAGTCGCTCAGCGACGACGACCGGCGGCAGGCCGCCCGGATCATCGGGCAGCGCGCCAACGAGCTGGCCCGGCTGGTCGACCGGCTGCTCACGGCCGCCACCGAGAACCGCCCCGGCGGCGAGCCGGCCGCGCCGTTCGACCTGGCCGACGCGCTGCGGGCGGCGGTGCCCGACCTGCCGGCGGACGTCCGGCACCGGGTGGTCCTCGACCTGCCGGCCGACCTGCCCAAGGCGCTCGGCGACCGGCACAGCCTGGCCACCGTGCTCACCGAGCTGGGCACCAACGCCGGCAAGTACTCGCTGCCGGACACCCCCATCGAGATCTCCGCCGAGGCGAACGGGCGGACGGTCTCCTTCCGGGTCGCCGACCGGGGCATCGGCATCCGGCCGGAGCACGTGGAACGGGCGTTCGACCGGTTCTGGCAGGGGGAGTCGGGCGACCGGCGTCGCTATCCGGGGGCCGGCCTGGGCCTCTATCTCGTCCGGCAGATCGTTGAACAGCAGAATGGATGGGTATCCCTCCGACCGAGAGCCGGTGGGGGTACGGTCGCAGAGGTGCGGCTGCCACGGGGATGAACCCGGCCCGCACGGGGGTGGGGAAGGAACGGCGGTGTCGACGGGTTCGGCCGAACGATCATGGTGCGTGGTGGTGCCCCACCACGCCACCGGTGCGCGCCTGGCCCGGCACCGGCTCGCCGACGAGCTGGCCGACGTCGTACCCCCGGCCCTGCTGGCCGACCTGGTCGCGGTCCTCGCCGAGCTGGTCGGGAACGCCGTGCGGCACGCCGATCCGCTGCCCGGTGGCGTCGTGCGGGTGGCCTGGCGGCTGCGCGCGGCCGCCGGCGGGCAGACCGTCCAGCTCCGGGTGACCGACGGCGGCTCCGCCTCCGGCCCGCTGATGCGGGTCGCCGCCCCCGACGCCGTGGACGGCCGCGGCCTGCACATCGTCTCCGGGCTGGCGAGCCGCTGGGGGGTCGAGCGGGACGGCCTGGGCCAGAGCGTCTGGGCGGAGTTCGACCCGACCGGGTCGATCCGGTCGGACCTGGTCGCGGCCGGTTGAGCCGACCGGGGAGGCGGGTTGCGCCCACGCCCGTCGGGTCCGGCATCTAGGCTGTCTCGCCGTGAGCAAGCGTCGAAAGAGCCAGCGGGCCGCCGAAGCCACCCCGAAGCGGGAGAAGGTGCGCGACATCTTCGTGCCCCGACCGTTCGAGGGGCTGGTCGACGAGCCGGAGTGGATCGCCCTGCGCGAGCTGGTGCCGGCCGCCTCCGCGCCGCTGCGGCTCGCCCCCGAGCTGGTCGAGGAGCACGGCGACCGGCCGGTCACCCTGGCCACCGTGCTGCCGATGGCCGCCCCGGCGATGACCAAGCCGGACGGGCGGGTCTTCATCGGCCTCCAGCGGCACCAGCAGTCCGGCGACGTCTCCCGGGACCTGGCCGACGCGCTGCTCTGCGCGCTGCGGGCCGAGCCGGGCGGCCAGGTGAGCGTGCCGCCGCTGCCCGGGCCGGGTCCCCGCCTCCAGGACGTCCTGGTGGACGGCCCGCTGGAGATCAGCATGCACGACGGGTTCGAGTTCTGGCTCGACCCGGGCGCCGCCGACGACCCGGGCGTGCAGGCGTCCCTGGAGCGGGCCAACGCGGCGATCTACCCGACGGTGAAGCTGGCCGCGGCGCGGGCCGCGTACTGGTGCCAGGTGCCGGAGAAGGCGCACGTGCGCTGGGTGCTTCCGGAGGACGAGGACGTGGCGCTGGACGCGCTGTCCCGGCTGGGCGCGGCCGGCACGCTGACCCTGGGCGACGACACCCGGTTCGCCGGCATGTTCCGGGCGCACGGCCGCCTGGTGCCGGTCTGGGACCTGCCCGAGGACGTCCCGGCCGCCGACTGGGAGGAGCCGGTGACCGAGTTCGCCAAGCGGTACGCCGAGGCGCTGGAGGAGCGGGAGCCGCTGGACGCCGCCGGGCGCCGCGCCCGCCAGGGCCTGCTCGGCCGCCAGCTCACCCTGCGCTGAGCCGATCCTCGCCGCGGGCCCCGGTCGCCGACCGGGGCCCGTCGTCGTTCAGTAGCGCAGCGGTTCGCGGACCAGCGGGCAGGACATGCAGCGGGGGCCGCCCCGGCCGGAGCCCAGCTCCGACCCGGCGATGGCGATCACCTCGATGCCGGCCCGTTCCAGTTGCGCGTTGGTCTCCACGTTCCGCTCGTAGCCGACGCAGAGCCGGGGGGCGAGGGCGAGGGTGTTGTTGCCGTCGTCCCACTGCTCCCGTTCGGCGGTGACCGGGTCCAGGCCGGTGTCGATCACCCGGAGCTGGTCGAGGTCCATGGCGTCGGCGGCGGCCCGCAGGAACGGCGCCGGGCCGTCGACCCGCGGGTCCTCGCCGTCCGCGCCGGCGATGACCGTGTACGCGGACAGCTCGCTGGCGATGTTCGGGTACATCAGCACGGCGTCGACGTCGACCATCGTGCAGACCGTGTCCAGGTGCATGGTGGCCCGCTCCTGGGCGATCGGCACCACCAGGATGGTGTGCGCGAGCCCGGCGGCGAAGACCTGGCGGCCCAGCCGCTCCGCCCCGGCCGGGGTGGTCCGCTCGCCCACGCCGACGGCGAGTACACCCGGCGCGAGCAGCAGCACGTCGCCGCCCTCCAGGTGCTCCAGCTCCGGGTGGTAGACGAACTCGGTGCCGACGAAGCGCGGGTGGTAGCGGTAGATGGCGTCGGTCAGCGTGGTCTCCCGGCGGCGGGCGGGCATGGCCAGGCTGGTCACACCGACCCGGTCCCCGATCCAGACCGACGAGTCGCGGGTGAAGAGCAGGTTGGGCAGCGGGTCGATGACGAAGTCGTGCCGGTCCATCAGCGTCCAGACCAGACCGCCGGGGCGGTCCGGGCCGATGCGCACCTCCTCGTGGGCGAGCCCGGCGATGAAGACGTCGGCCAGGGCGGCCGGGTCGAGGTACGCGAGGTGGTCGGCGACCCGGCGGCGCAGGGTGTCGCCCAGCCGGGGCGAGCGCAGCACCAGCTCGGTCAGCTCGGCCCGCGCGTCCGGCACGGCGAGCGTCTCGGCCAGCAGGTTGGCCAGGTAGAGCACCTCCACGCCGCGGGACCGCAGGGCCGCCGCGAAGCCGTCATGCTCCTCCTGCGCCCGGCCCACCCATGGGATAGCGTCGAAGAGCAAGGAGTCGTTGTTGCGTGGGGTGAGGCGAGCGAGTTCCGGCCCCGGGCGGTGCAGCAGCACCGTGCCGAGCCGACCGACCTCGCTGTCCACGTAGTGGGTCACCTTCGCAGCGTAGGGCAGGCTTCCGCACCATCCGGGAAAAGAAGTGTGAATGAATATGGCATTCATCCGCACTCATTCCGGCGCTCCAACTTGCCGAGCCCCGGGGTGTTCAACGTAGGGTAGTGGAGACATAACTTCGAGAGACCTTTTGCCGGAGGTCGCGATGACTGTCTTTCCCGCTCGCCGAGCCGTACCGAGCCGGGCACTGCCGCCCGTCTCGGTGCCGCACCCCCGGGTTGAGGCCACCTCGGTGCTCGAGCCGGCCCGACCGACTCCGCTGGAGTGGGCCCGCCGCCGGCGGGCCGAGCGGGGGGCCCGCCGGTTGGAGGCGGCCGGGGCCCGCGCCCTCGGCCAGCTCGACCACCTCGGCCCCGCCTGGCACGTCATCGAGTGGCCCCGCACCGACGCCGCGGACGTCCTGCTCGACCGCACGCAGGACGAGCGGGCCGGGTTCCTCGCCATCGGGCCGAGCGGGCTCTTCGCGGTCACCATCGCCGACCACGGCCGGGCCCGGGTGCTCGTCGCCGGCGACGTCGTGCAGATCAACGGCAAGCGTCCGCCCTATGTGGCCGAGGCGCGCCGCGACGCCAAGCGGGCCAGCAAGGCGCTCTCCGACGCCGTCGGCCTGCCCATCCCGGTCACCCCGGTGCTGACCTTCGTCGGCTCCGGGGTCATCAGCGTCTACGGCCTGCCCAAGGACTGCCTCATGGCCACCCACCGGGAGCTGGACCGCCTGCTCGTGGCGGGCGGCAACCGGATCAGCCCGGCCACCGCCGAGAAGCTCTCCCGGATCGCCCAGGCCCCGTCGACGTGGCTCAACGGCACGTACCGTCCAGCGGCCGACTACCGGTGGTACGACGAGGGCCGAACGGCCGCTGACAAGCGGGCCGCCCGCCGGTAACGTCACCGGCGACGCCACGCGGTCCACGGCTCCGCCCCGGCGGTTCCGTCGGCCCGCGCCGTCGCCGGCCGCCCGCCACCGGGCACCCGTCGCACCGACACCTGTCCCCGGTCCCCGCCGAGCCCCGGAACCCCGAGCGGCTCCGGCGACCGGAGACGCAGCGCGGTCGGGCGGTCGCCGCGACGACCGGCTAGCGTGGACAGTCCGTCGGTGTACATAGGAGGCGCGGTGGCCCACGTCGAACTCTCGCTCTCGGAAGTGTTCGTGCCCGGCGCGGGGACACCGACCGAGCAGGAGTCCGACAACTTCGGGCAGTGGTCCGGCACGGTCTCCCGGGCCGCCGAGCCGTGCCTGCTGATCGACGCCGACACCACCGTGGTGGCGATCTCCTCGTCCGGCTGCGACCTGCTGTGCCTCGGCGCGCCGGAGGACGTGATCGGCCGGCCGCTGCTGGAGGGCGGCCTGCGCCTGGTCGACTTCACCGCCAGCCCCAGCGAGCTGACCGAGCAGGAGACCGACAAGATCCCGCCGCTGCTGGCGCTGCACTCCGGCCGGCTGGCCCGGGGGCTGCTCCGGGTCCAGGGGCCCGGCGCCGACGCCGGCACGACTGTCGACGCCATCTCCACGCCGGTGCTCACCGACGGCGGGGTGGCCGGCTCGCTCACCTTCTTCTCCGCGGTCTGACCTGCGACGACGTGTGGCGATTGCCGCACCGGGCGGTGCTGGGGCACCGCCACGTCGAGGCCGTAGGGTGCCCTCATGCTCGATGTCGCTCTGTTGCCGGGCGGGTACGCCATGTGCCGCCTGCCGGCCGGCACCGTGCTGCCCCCGCAGGTCTGGGGTGCGCTGGCCGGCCGCGACGTGGTGACGGTGAGCTGGACCGCCGACGGCATCTCGGTGATCTGCCCCGCCGAGCGGGTGCCCGCCGGGGCGGACGTGGAGACCGAGTGGCGCTGCCTGCGGCTGGTCGGCCCGCTGGACGCGGCGGTCACCGGCACCCTCGCCGCACTGGTCGACCCGCTCGCCCGGGCCCGGGTCGACGTGGTGGCCTTCTCGACGTACGACACCGACCACGTGCTGGTGCCCGCCGTGCGGCTGGCCGAGGCGACGAGCGCGCTGGAGCGGGCCGGGCACCGGGTCCTCAGGTGACCTTCACCCGACCGGGTGATCCTCCTACGATGGGCTCGGCCGACCGGCCGTGACGACGTCCCTCGATGCCGAGGATCGCACCGTGCCCTGCACCCCGCTCCGCCCCGCCCGCCGACGCCTCCCGCTGGCGCTGGCTGCCCTGCTCGCCCTCGCCGGCTGCGGCGCGCCGCCCGAACTGCGCGACCCGGCCGCGTCCGCGACCACCGTGCCGACCGCCTCCGCCACCCCCACCCCGAGCGCGACGCCCACCGCGCCGGCGACCCCGCCCGTGCCGGCCGGCACGATGCCCAGCCCGGACCCGACCGCCACACCCTGCCGGTCCGGCCCGTCCGGCGACCGGGTGGTCGCCCTGCTGCGCGGCCCGGCCCGGGTGCTGCCCCGGGACGTCCGGGTCACGGTGCGGACCGGGCCGCTCTGCGCGGAGGGCTGGCAGTACACCGTGCTGGCGGTGAGCGGGCACGAGGAGCTCCAGGTGGTCACCCGTGGCCGGCCCACCGCGCTGGAGCTGGTCACCGCCGGCACGGACGTGTGCGGGGTGGAGGTACGCGCCGCCGGCCCGTCCGGCATCCGGACCCTGGCCTGCGACGGCGCCCCCGGTGCGTAGTCTGGTCGACATGCCGGGAACACCGCCGACCCGCTTCGTCTACCTGGGTCCCGAGGGCACCTTCGCCGAGCAGGCGCTGCGCACCGTCCCCGCCGCCGAGCGGGGTGACCGGACGCCGGCGCGCAGCGTGGGCGAGGCGCTCGACGCCGTACGGGCCGGGGAGGCGGACGCGGCGCTGGTGCCGCTCGAGAACTCCATCGGCGGCGCCGTCGGGGTGACCCTGGACGAGCTGGCCGAGGGGGAACCGCTGGTGATCACCCGCGAGGTGATCCTGCCGGTCGAGTTCGTGCTCGCGGCCCGCACCGGTGTCGCGCTGGCCGAGGTGCGCAGCGTCGCGGCCCACCCGCAGGCGTCCACCCAGTGCCGGGGTTGGCTCCGCGACCACCTGCCCGACGCCACAGTGGTCGACGTGCTCTCCAACGGCGCCGCCGCGGCGGGTGCGGCGAGCGGCGAGTACGACGCCGGCATCTGCGCCCCGATCGGCGCCACCCGGCACCGGTTGACCGTTGTCTCTTATACCCATCTCCGAGCCCCCCAGACCGTACTA